>JAUIHB010000089.1 GCA_030432465.1 Gammaproteobacteria bacterium | reverse complement strand
CAGGTCCATTAACCTGCCAGGGACCCAAAAGGCTCTGAAGTCTCAGTAATAACGCTTTTTCAGCAAAAGTAAAGCCTACTCTTACCCCTGCTAAACCAAAAAATTTGCCTAACGAACGTAAAACAATAACGCCATCTTGGTTAGCCTGCTGAATCATTGACAATGGCTGTTCGCTCACTTCTAAAAAAGCCTCATCAACAATAAGCCACCCAGAGTACCGATTCATTTGTTCACTCAGGCGTTGCAATTGCGAATGCTCAAAGCTTTTCCCTGTTGGATTGTTTGGATTAATTACAACAGCAATAATACAATAGTTAATCGATAAAATTTCATTCACATCATCATAATAAAAAATCTCAAACTGCGTGTCTCGCCAAGATTTCTCATGTTCTTTATAACCTTCTCTTGGTACATACACGGGAACTTTTTGTTCATTGAAGCATAACCACAACTCAGGTAGTTTTTGAATAACCGCTTGCGAGCCAGAATTTACAATTAAATTTTCCGATGAAAAATATTGCTTAGCTGCGTTAAGAAAACTTTCTGTAGGATGAGGTAATTCTCGCCAGATATTTTCTGGCAATATTGGGCTGGGATAACTCCAAGGACTAATTCCTGTCGATAAATCTAACCAACCATCACTACCTAATTGATATTGCTCAATAATTTTTTTAAGTTGTCCGCCATGTTCAAGCTCCATAAGAAACCCACCAAAAAGTAATTTCTGTTACTAAAACCGACAAAATAAATAACCAACACGCCAAATAAACCAACTGAAGACTTCTCCGAATATCTTTAGTTTCAACCAAATAGCCTTGTCCCAATACAGGACTTTGAATAACTTTTTCTCCATACTTTGACTGCCCCCCTAAACAGAAATTAAGACTACTTGCGCCAGCAGACATCACCCAACCGCCATTTAAGCTTTTATAATTATGGCTTTGTTGTTTGGCTCGTAAAATCGCTTCAAATGACTTTATCATATTAAAAAAAAAGCTCTTTACCGATGTTCCAAGTTGTTTTTGCCCAAACCAACCAGCCAGAACATAAAAAACCGCGGTAATTTTTGCTGAAGGCCAGCCTAATAAATCATCAGCTTTTGCTGCAAACCAACCAAAAAGTTTAAAGCGCTCACTTCGATATCCCCACATCGCATCCAAAGTATTCGCCAGCCTATGCACTACAACCAAAGGAGCCCCACCAAGACAGTACCAAAATAATGATGCTAGGACAGCGTCATGACCATTTTCTAAAACAGACTCAACGGTCGCTCTTGTAATGTCTTTTTCATCTAATATTTCTGTATTTCGACTAACTAAATAGCTCACTTTTTTACGCGCCAGAGTTAAATCGCCCTTTTCTAAAGGGCTTGCAACAGCAAGAGCATGTTCACGCAGACTACTACAGCCAACAGCCCAATAAAGTATTAATACATCTAAAACAATATTGATCGAATAGGGTAATAAGGACTGAAAAAAGAACACTAGACAGACAGGAGTCCCCAACAAAAATATCCAACAGCCTGCACCAGTTACTTTTTGTTTGGAAGAAGAACGTTTATTAAAACATCTTTCTACATATGAGGCTATATTTCCAAAACCAACTAAAAGATGATATCGCTTAGGTTCACCCAACCAACGATCAATTAACCAAGCAGAAATTAGAACAATACTAGTTACAAATAACATAGAAAATTAAACCATTCATGACTTAATCCTTATTTGATATTTTCTCGTAAATAAAGTGCTTATTTTGAAAACAATAATCTATGGTAAAAACTCGACCATTACCATATTGACTATAAGCATCGCAGGCACTATCTTCTGATAATAAATCGAGAAAACAACGAATAGCATCGCCATGTGTAATCACCAGAATTGTTTTTTGATAGTTATTTTGTGCTAATGTTAAAAGAGCAGAGTGCATACGTTGTGCACAAGCTTTACCACTTTCGCCCCCCGGAGGTAAGTGTTCTGTTACTTGAAAAAATATTTCTGAAAAAAACCTTTCTTCCTTTAAACTTTCAAATAATAATGACTGCCACTCTCCAAAGTTTCTTTCCTTTATCTGTTCATTAATTAATAGTTCGACATTTAAATGTCGACTACATTGCTGTGCTGTCGCGTAAGCCCTTTTTAAAGGTGATGAAACAATAAAATCAATCGATTCAGACAATAGTGACATAGAGAGCGCTTCAGCCTGCAGGTTTCCATGAGGTGTTAATTCGCTATTCAAATGCCCCTGCAAACGCTTTTCTTTATTCCAATAGGTTTCCCCATGTCTGGCAATCAAAAGTCTGGTTTTATTATGTTCAATTAAAGGCATTGATTTTTTAATTCCGTTATCAAATTTAAATAACCGCAACTAGCGGTTATTTAAATTTTAGTTAAACATTAAAAGTTGTGGTAACTAACCGTAAGATAGACTTCTCTTTCTATCGGATAATAACCAGAAACCAAAGTCGGAGCTTCATCAAATGCATCATTAATTTTTAATTGAATTTTCCAGTCATCTTCAACCATATAACCAACGCCCATGTTCACTCGAACATAACTATCAAGATTAATTGGTGCATAGGTTTGAAAATCAGAGTCAGATCTTTTTCCCACATACTCCAATTGAGTAAACCAATCTAACTTTTCACCAGTAAAAATTAATTGATAACCAATGCGATTTTTTGCTCGACGAATAAGTTGCTCATTAGTTTCAGCATCTTCCGTATTAACACGACTCGCAGTAAACTGATGAGAATACTCCCCTCTATTTAAACGATAAGCTAAATCAATTCCATTGATATCAACCTGACCAATATTTTGAGGCGTCCAAGTATTTGTATTATCAGGAGCCCACTGAATCAGGTTTTTAATATTTGATTGATAAATACTTACCGTAAAATTGCTAGACTCGTAAACCCCTTTATAAATCAATTCAAGGTTATCAGATGTTTCAAATGTTAACTCACTATTACCACCAAAAGGATAGTAGAGATCATTAAAGGTAGGCGCTTTAAATCCTTCGCCGTAATTTAAACTCAGTAAATGTGCTTGAGAAAAACGATATCCTGCCCCTAGATTGAACGTTGTTTCACTGGCAATTTTCTCAACATCATCATGCCTTATTGCGACATCAGCAATCCATTGTTTTGTAATATAATTTAGACTGACATGCGCGCTTTTAGTATCCCTTTCTGTTTCATCATACTCAGTTGTACTTAGTCCTATATCATCCTGATACCAGTCTATTCCAGAAACCATAGCCAGAGAATCAGATAGCTGATGCCTCGCTAATAAATTTACTTGCTGACGACGCGTTTCAAAAACGCTTTTTATATCATTAGGAAAACTGTAACTTCGATCACGACTTGAGCCATAAGCCGCCTGAAAATCCCAACGTTTGGTTTGATGTAAATAACGGAAATGACTTAATTGATTTCGATAATAAGTGATATCACCACCATAAGTTGTATCAAATTCATTTTCGCCTCTATCCGACTGAGCTAACCAATCGATAAGATTATTAGCGTTTATTTTGTAGTTACCTCTGATAGCAAGACTATCACTTTCATAACCGTCGTCATCCGCTTGTTCTTTTATCAACACATCAAACCCATCTGAACGTTTATGATGATAAGATAAGGTGTTTGATAGCGTTTCATTGCCAAAACCAACAGCAGCATCAATTTCATAAGTTTTATTTGAACCAAGTGTGTTAGAAATACGTGCATCGCCATTATTAAATTGACGAGTAAATATTTGTAAAACACCACCGATGGCATCACTTCCCCAAATAGCTGCTCTAGGACCTTTCACAAGTTCAATTTTTTCTATTTGTCCTAAAGCAATTCCCGATATCGATTTACTGCCCAGAGTTGCAGAACCAACACGCACACCGTCAACCAAAACTAATAGCTGGCCGGAATTAGCTCCTCGAACAAAAACAGAAGCATCTTGCCCGTGACCACCTTTTTGAACAAAATCAACGCCTGCCACATTAACAAGTAAGTCAATTAAGGACTGTGGTTGAATACGATCAATATCTACACGTTCAATAATAACGACATCACTCAATGTGTCGTTAATATTCTGTTCAATTCGATTTGCGGTTACTACCACCGTATTATTATCTACATCATCTGCCAAAGAAAAAGTTGAACAGATAGCAAGCGCGATAGAACTCGCGACTAGTTTATTTTTCATTTTAAACACCTATAAAAACCTAACACCCACCGTGTTAGTTTATTTCGAGCTTTATTCTCGAGTTAATCAATCAAGTCAGGCCGGTCTCCGGACTAAAAATACGTTATTTACGCACTTAATACCGTTGCGGGGGCAGTGCTAGAATTTCACTAGCTTCCCGTTAAAGTTTGATTCTTACTCAAACCACCTGACTTACCAAAATCGTCCTTGGCTTCCTGAAAAATCAGAAATCCCTATTACCTCGCTTCATCTATTTTTTCACAAAGCGATCGTAATCCTTCTACGGCACGAGGGGTCGTACGATGCAATAAACTTCCGTCTAAAACAAATAGCTTTTCATTTTTTATTGCATTAATTTGATTCCACTTTTCCCAGATGATCTTACCTTCTTCAATACTTCCAGAATGACTTGCAACTATAATCACACTCGGATTTCTAGCTAACACACTCTCCATTGAAACGGCGGGATAAAGAACATTAGCATCATTAAAAATATTTGCTCCGTTACAATCAGCAATCAAAGACTCAACCCAACTGCCTGGACCAACAGTTCTGAGGGGCTCATGAAACAATTGATAAAAAACAGATACGGTTTTTTTATTCTTATACTGTTTTTTTATACTTTGATATTCAGATTCAATTTTTTCAACCGCAGCTAATGCTAAGACACTTTCACTAACACCTAACCGTTTACCTAAACGTTTAATTTCAGCAACTACCCCATTAATATTCTTCGGATCGGTGTAAAACATATCAAAACCTAGCGACTCCAATTTATTCAAATCAGACATTCGATTACCGCCTTTCCAACCGATAATCAGGTCAGGCTGTAACGCAACAATTTGCTCAATTTGCACACCAGTATAGTTACCCACTCTAGGTATTTTTAATGCCGCTTTCGGATAATCCGCGTGTTCAACAGTTGCAACGATATTTTTCCCTAGCCCAAGAGAATAAATTATTTCTACTGAATGAGGAGAAAGAGCCACAATTTTTTCGACTGTTTTTGCATTAACCGTACAAGTTAACAACAAGAAAGTAGTGGCGAGAATTCTTTTCACCAGTCAACTCCCTTTCTTGCTTTAACTCCCGCTTTAAATGCATGCTTCTCTTCTTTTACTTCACTAACCGTATCAGCCATCTCTCTCAGCTCTCTTATCGCCCCTCTTCCAGTGACAACTACCGATTGCTCTTCAGGCCTGTTTTTTAAAGCGTTGAGTACTTCTTCCTTATCTAAATAATCATAACCCAACATATAGGTCAGCTCATCAAGTAATACCAAGTGGTATTGAGGATCAGCTAAAAACTTTTTTGCTTCTTGCCAGACTGACTCAGCAGCCTCAATATCCAAACTGCGGTCTTGGGTATTCCACGTAAATCCAGTCCCCATCACTGCGAAAGGAACATCATGCTGCTCTAATAAAGTGCGTTCACCACAATCCCATTTTCCTTTAATAAACTGTACTACTGCCGCTTTATAACCATGACCAACGCAGCGAGCAACAGTACCAAAGCCTGATGTAGACTTGCCTTTACCGTTACCAGTAATAACAATCATAACGCCTTTCTCTATTTGTGCTTTTGCTACTTTCGCATCAACTTTTTCTTTCTGCTTTTGCGACTTTATTTTATATTTTTCATCTTTATCCATATTAAACCTCGTTTAATTTTTATACTTTAGTGAGCGGAAATAATTTCTAAAATACTCTCTAGTGATAGATGTTCCTCAAAACAATCAGCTAACCGTTCCAACTCAAACTCCCGAACATCATTCCAATCTTGAGTGGATATCGTTTTGTCAGATATCCATTCTAAAATGGTGGACAACGATTCTTTCGACTCGAATAAACCATGAATATATGTACCAATAATTTGTTTATCTTCGGAGATAGCTCCATCAAAGTATGTTTGACCATTTTGATCTGTCAAATTCGCGAATGGACGATTAAGTGCATTACCGAGACTTTGACCGCAATGAATTTCATAACCCCTTATTGGCGACTCTTCAGTTAACACCTGACAAAGACCTTTCACTTGCTTTAATTGTTTTTGTTCTGCCAGTCGAGTTGTCATTTCAAACAACCCCAAACCTTGAGTTTCGCCTGAGTTACTTTCAATACCTAAAGGATCCGCGATACTTTGCCCTAACATTTGAAATCCACCACAAATACCCAACAGTTTTCCGCCATAACGTAAATGCTTTTTGATTTGTTCATCCCACCCTTGTTGTTGAATGAAATTCAAATCATTTCTAACTGATTTACTTCCCGGCAAAATAATTAAATCAGCCCCCACCAAATTTTCACCCGCTCCAATAAATTGTAAATTTACAGCGGGGTGCCATTTAATGGGGTCAAAGTCAGTATGGTTACTAATGCGGGGAAGAACTGGAACTTTAATATTAATCACGGATGACTCATTGTGAGTTTGTGGATTAATCGCATCTTCCGCATCTAATTTTAAGGCATTTAAATAAGGTAATACGCCAAGTACAGGCTTCGCGGTATAATTTTCCAGCCAATCCAGTCCTGATTGTAATAATGATAAATGCCCACGGAATTGATTAATAATAAAGCCTTTCGTTCTAGCTTGTTCGCTTTTTGATAATAAGTTTAAAGTTCCCGTCAAGTGAGCAAATACTCCGCCGCGATTAATGTCACTAATTAGCACCACGGGACACTCTACAGCTTCAGCAAATCCCATATTAGCGATATCATTTTTACGTAAATTAATTTCTGCTGGACTTCCAGCCCCTTCAACTAACACAACATCATATTTTGATTGTAATCGTTCATAAGATTCTAATACTTTTTCGAAGGCTAATTGTTTGATATCACCAAAGCTTTTCGCTTGCAGCTCACTTATTGCTTGTCCATGAATAATAACTTGAGATCGCATATCTGAACTTGGCTTTAGTAAAACAGGATTAAAATCTGTGCTCAGTTCTAAACCACATGCAACTGCCTGTAACGCTTGCGCTCTGCCAATTTCACCACCTGATAATGTTACCGCAGAGTTTAAAGCCATATTTTGCGGCTTAAATGGTGCGACTGAAATGCCTTTTCGTTTAAGTACTCGGCACAACCCTGCAACACAAATACTTTTCCCTGCGTCAGATGTAGTTCCCTGTACCATTAAACTCCCAGTTATCTGGCTACTTAAATTCATCAGGCTACCTCATAATGCGTGGCAAAAGTTTGATTCAGACTAGTGAGCTGAGGATAATTTTTTTCATCATGATAGATAGAAATAGTTGTCACGCTCGCGTAATCAACCGAAAAGCGCTTGAAGTGTGTAGCGTCGGTATAATTCATTTTTAAACACCAAGCAACCAACGTTCTAATCACACCGGCATGCGTTAATAAAACTATTTTTTTGCCTTGATGAACTTTCAACAGGAGATTTAAAGCTTGTTCGATTCTCAAACTAAAATCCGTTAGCAGCTCTCCATTCGGTGGAGGATAAACACTCGGCTGTGAAAAAAACTGGCTTACTTGTTCTGGAAACTGTTCATGCAATGACTGATAGGTTTGCCCATCCCAATCACCAAAAAAATATTCCTGCCAAATTTTATCAACCACTAAACTTACAGACTGCTCAGCTGAATATTGTTGCGCAAAAGCAACACAGCGAGCTAAAGGACTAGTAATTAACAGCTCAGGTTTTTCTATACAATTAAATGTTTTTTCTAATTGCTGCCAACCAAAGTCAGACAATGGTGAGTCGGTATGTCCTAGCATTGCATTTTGTAATACTGGTTGACCGTGCCGAACTAAAATCAACTCCGTATTCATATCACGCCACCATGCCCATCATCTCTCAATTGACCGCTTTTTAAGTCTAAACCACAACCAGCGACGACAAGTGTTACTTTATCGGACAATGATGACAATGACTGATTAAGCCACCCCGATTGATCAACAAACTCACGCGACAGCTCTCCTAAAGGAACAACGCCACTCCCCACTTCATTTGAAACAATCACGAGATCGCATTGCGCATTTTTTAACGCTTGGATAAATGCTTTTTTTTCTTGTTGCCAACCTTCAACATCATTGGTGCAAAGCCAATTACTCACCCATAGAGTCATACACTCAATCAACAAAGTAGTCTCACTATTACTATATCGCTTAACAACACTTGACAGATTGAAAGGCTCTTCTATTAGTCGCCAGTCTTGTGGGCGGCTTTGTTGATGCATTTCAATTCGTTGTCGCATTTCTTCATCTCCAGCTGTTGCCGTAGCGACGTATATAACACTTTTTGAATGATTGGCCACTGTTTCTGCAAAACGACTTTTTCCTGAACGAGCACCACCAAGTACTAGATGAATCACAGTGAAACTCCTACAATTAAAGAACTATAAATCACGAGTTCAGAAACTTGTTGAGTTGCACCTAAAGTATCTCCGGTGAACCCGCCTATTTGAGCTTTAAATAAATATTTTAAAAACATGAAGCCAACAACTAATCCAAACAATAAGGGAAAAACAGATGGCAAGACCAAAAGAATAGCGCATCCTCCTATGACTAAATTAATCCATAAGTCCGACAATTTATCAGGTTTCGCCAGAGGTTTAACTTTGCTCGTTTGGTTATCAGTTACATAATTTAAAGCGTGCATCATTACACTGGATACACTACGGCTTAATGGATGTGATACAACAAGCGCAATAAAAATATCTTCCTGACTAATAAGTAAAACAAACTTTAAAGTGAACGCAAACCATAATGCAGTTGCACCATAAGTTCCAAGACGGGAATCTTTCATGATGCTAAGCTTTTGCTCAGTACTCCATCCGCCACCAAAACCATCACAGGTATCAGCTAATCCGTCCTCGTGAAAACAGCCAGTCAAAAACACACTCACTAACATACTTAATAAAACCGCTATTTCCGCAGAAAAAAATATAGAAGCGAAAAGAAAAATACATCCACAGGCTAAACCAATAACCCAACCTACCAGTGAGAAATAACGACTTGCCTGATTAAGTTTGAGTTGATCATAATCAACTCCTTGCGGAACAGGTAGGCGAGTCAAAAAAGCCAGAGCTATAAAAAACAAGTTAAGCTGGGCTTTCAATAAATTCATACCGCTGTAACCCCAGCAGACTCAAAACTAGCCATATCGTTATAAAAAGATTGTGCAGCTTTGAGTAATGGTAAAGCCAGAGCAGCACCAGTTCCCTCTCCTAACCGCATACCAAGTGTTAACAATGGCGTCACTTGTAAATAATTAAGTAATTTTTCGTGCCCCTGCTCTCCTGATTGATGGCAAAATACCATATAATCCTTAACACTAGGTATTAACTTAATAGCGACTAAAGCAGCCACACTGGCAATAAATCCATCGACTAGAATAACGGATCTGGATTGTGCCGCTGCTAATATAGCTCCTGTCATCTGAACAATTTCAAACCCTCCCACATTTGCGAGAGCAAGCTTTATTTGTTCACTTTGTTGACAATTTCCACAACCCTGCTGATATTTATTAATACTGCTTTGAATTAGTGATAACTTTTTGTCAAAAATCTCATCAGAAATACCAGTTCCCCGACCAACACAGTCAACAGCAGATATTCCAGTTAATAAACTCATGAGCGCCGAGGCCGATGAGGTGTTTCCAATTCCCATTTCACCAAAACCAAAAACATTACAACCTGCTTGCACATGTTTTTCAATGGCTAGTCCTCCCAGAGACAAGCCTTTTTCAACTCGCTCAATTGTCATTGCAGATGTTTTTGAAAAATTGTTCGTACCAGCTCCCAGTGATTGTTTGACGAGATCGGGGTGCTCCAGTGGTACTAATATTCCAGCATCAATGACTTCTAAATGCATTTGATTTATACGACAAAAACAATTAATTGCCGCGCCACCCTGTAAAAAATTAAGTACCATTTGTTGGGTTACTTCTGAAGGAGCTATACTAATACCTTCGCAGGCAATTCCATGATCGGCAGCAAAAACTAGCATTGTTGGTCGTTGTAATTTAATCTCATCAGTTCCAGTTATTTTAGCTAACTGAAGTGCTAACTTTTCAAGTTCACCTAAAGCACCTGAAGGCTTTGTTTTATTATCAATTTTTTGTTGAATAATTTCATTTTTCGAATTATCTAACGCAACTACTTTAAACATAATTTTTACTCAATACTTTCTTTCGTCGATTTAGACGCTATCTATTCGGCTTCGATGTTTCAAAATAACAAAGAAAAACAAACTACCTAATGCTGATGTAACGATTCCAACAGGAAGCACTTGATGATCCAATAAGGAACGAGCAATAACATCAACCCAAATCATAAAGCTTCCTCCCAAAACCAGCGCCATTAATAAAATACGATGAATTTGTGGTCCCACGATAAAACGTGAAATATGCGGGATCATCAAACCAACAAAACCAATTCCGCCTACATGAGCGACTAAAACGGCGGTGATCACGGCACAGATCACCAGCATAAATAATCTTAACTGATTAACAGGTACACCTAATGTTTGAGCACTTTCATCACCCGCCTGAATCGCTAATAACCAACGTCGGTAAATAAAAAAGAGGCTTACCCCTATCACCAAAACAACCAGCGGCAAACCAATTTCAGACCACTGACTATTTGAAAAACTTCCCATTAACCAAAACAGCAAAGTAGCTGCAGTTTCGGGCCCTGAGTGATACAAGATCAAACTGGTAAATGCACTTAACATAAAAGATACAGCCACTCCGGATAGTAAAAGACGCTCAACATTAGTTGCAGCCTTACCTGCTAACAGCAGCATTAAGAAAACCGACAATATTCCACCAATTAAAGCACCGACAGTTATACTAACTACCGCAGTCGAAATCGATGCCATAACGATAACGGCTCCCAAAGATGCCCCAGATGAAATACCAAATAAATAAGGATCCGCCAATGGATTACGTGTAACTGACTGAAGAATTGCACCAGTAACAGAAAGACCGGCGCCAGTGATTAATGCCATTAAAATTCTAGGCATTCTAAGTTCCCAAACAATTTGACGGCTAATTTCACTAACTTCACATCCTTCACTTGAACCACGGCAATAGAGGAGCGTGTGCGCAACATCGGCAATAGATAAATCAACACTCCCAATGCCTGTGGCGAGCAAAGCACTAAAAATTAATAGTAAAACTGCAGTAAACATAAATACCGCAAATTGACTGGAAAAACCTTGTTGAAAATGCTGTCCAAGTGAGTTTGCATTTTTTGCATAAACAGTAGATGGATCAGCTTGCTTTTTGCCTCCCTGCCTACTTTTGTCAGCAAAGTTTAGAGAAGACTGCTTATTCAATGAATTGTCTGATTTAGCAGTCTTCATTGTTTTCCGTCTCCATGCCGGCATTTCGCTTTGAATCAAATGACTCACCCAAAGCAAAAGTAATCCGTTGTTTCCCACTAAACGGATGTTTATCAACTTCCGCTTGAACTTCAAAAACCTGACGCAAACTGGCTTGTGTTATAACCTCTTCCGGCGTTCCCTGTGCAACAATTTTTCCATGGTTGAGCATAATAACTTTGTCGCAAAAAGCAGCAGCCAAATTGAGATCATGTATACTTACCACGACCGTAATCCCTAATGAACGTGCTAATGCTAGAACTTCATTTTGATGACGCACATCTAAATGATTGGTTGGCTCATCCATAATAAGTAATTCTGGCTGCTGTAAAATCGCACGAGCAATCATTGCTCGCTGCTTTTCTCCGCCTGATAATAAATTGAATTGTTGAGTCAATTTATGACTCAAATCTACTTGTGCAGCGGCTTGTAAAATAGCTTGAATATCATCTTGTGCGTCAAAAGCTAATAATGATTTTTTAGGCGTCAATCCCATTCTAATCACATCCATTACGCTTAACTCAAACCGCATCGGTGCTTCTTGTAGAACTACCGCAATCTTTTGTGCTAAACCTCTTCTGGAATAGCTTTGTAAAGCTCTGTCAGCAAACTCAATGCAGCCAGAACTCCATTGAATTTTTCGATAAAGGCAACGTAACAACGAAGACTTACCAGCCCCATTAGGGCCAATAATGCCGACAAACTCACCTTGCTGAACAGAAAAACTCAAGTCATCTAAGATAAGACGCTGCTTAACCTGCCAGCACACATGCTTAGCATCAACTAACAAACGCTGTTTGAGCTCTTTTTGTGACAAGGAAGTAACCTATTTTAGAAAACAACCAATGAACAATTTGATATTACGAGGATCTGGAAAGGAGAAGCAGATAAAGATCTACCGCACCACCGAGTGACCCGCTC
>JAUIHB010000088.1 GCA_030432465.1 Gammaproteobacteria bacterium | reverse complement strand
GAAGTGAAAACGTTTAGCGCCGATGATAGTGTGGGGTTTCCCCATGTGAAAGTAGGTCAACGCCAGGCATTTATTTTAAAGAACCCGTCCTTGAGGCGGGTTTTTTTATGCCTCCAAAAAATATCATTATCTTTTTTCCTCCTGTACAAGTAAATCTCAATTCTTAATATCAAAATTTAGATACTAACTAAAACAGCAATTTCTTCAACTTTTAGCAGAGCAAAATTATAGTAAAGGTGTTTTTTATAAACTATAGTTAATTAATTGTATTTTAAGCTTAATTTTAGGATTGATTGTTAATGAAGCAGCAGAAAATGCTAAGCATAGCCACCTTATCCGCTGTATTTTTCTTATCAATATTTCCTATCGTATTAAACTTCTTTGGTATCGATTTTTCCTCACACAATTTGAGTATTTCTTCGAGCTACTCTCTTGGCTCTCTACATCATCTGATTCTTGAGTGGAGTGCAGTCAGCATTGCGATAATTACGGTAATAGCTACACTTTTTTATTACTATTCTCACCGAGATATCGCTGTTCCTTTATTGGGCCTGGCTATTTTTTGTGCTGGGATATTTGATGCTTTTCATGCACTCGCCGCAACAGAATTGATTAATGCCTCAGTAGATGAATCTGAATTTACAACTTTTACATGGGCATTATCGAGACTTTTTAACTCTTTTATATTAGTTGCTGGAATGACGATCTTACTGATTTATGAACGCTTTATGGATAAATATCTCAGTAAAATCGACAACAAAAAAAGGGATATTTACAGTTTATTATTGATTGCGGTTGTATTTGTTTCTATTACTATGTTTGTTATTTTTCAAACACTAAATAGTGAAAGTCTTCCTAAAACTGTTTATGAACACGCTGTAGTAACAAGACCATTTGATATTATTCCTCTTGCTTTATATATATTGGCAGGTGCTTTGATACTTGGTTGGTATAAAAGCAAAAGAAGTTGGTTAAAGCTTGCTTTAATGGCAAGCTTGATCCCCCAAGTGGTTACGCAAGTTGTTATGGCATTTTTCACTAGTGCTTTATACGACAATTTTTTTAATATAGGACATATTATTAAGGTCTTTGCTTACCTTTGTATATTGTTAGGTATATTAATTGAAATTGCTTCTTCTAAAAATAATCCAACATACTCACAAAAAAATATTGTTAAAAAAAGTAACCATAAAACGGAAAATGAACTTGAAGTTGGAGTAGCCAAATATCCGCAAGTACTCATTTTCCCCGCAGTGATATTTATTGTTTCGTTATTTGTTGTGGGTATCGTTGCTTATTCTTTTTATTTAGATAGTCGTGATTTTGCGATACAGCAAGAAGTTGAAGAACTAGAGCTAGAAGGACAACTGATAAAACCCTTGTTAAAAGAACTTTATCAAGATGTCCAAAATGATGTCCAGTTCATTAGCCATACGCCACCGATTCAAGGAATTATCAACTCAGTTAATAAGCAAGATGATTATAATTACTCTCTTTGGGTTGGAAGGTTGCAACAAATATTTATGGAGCAATTGCGTAGTAAATCAAAATATTTAGGTGTTAGTTATTTAAAAATTAAAGATATTCATTATGAAATAGTTTCAGCTAGAAGAGTCAATGGTCGTGTGGTTGTTGTACCATTTGAGAGATTGAAAAAAATAGAAAAGGATGATTTTTTTAGCGAAACTGTTACGTTAGGTATCGGTGAATATAGTTTTTCTCATATAAAATTAAAACGAACTAATGGTGTTATTGATCTCCCTTATTTACCTGTTTTACGGGTTGCAACACCTATTTTTGATCAACGAAAAGGAGAGATTTTTGGTATTATTATTCTTGATATTGATATTAATCAATACTTTAAAAAAATTCGTTTATTGTTAAGAGAAAAAATTTCGTTTTATCTGACTAATAACGAAGGGTATTACATTTATCATCCAGATATGAATAAAACATTTGGTTTTGAAACGGGTAAAAATTATTTAATCCAAGAAGAATTTCCTGAATTAAAACCTTTTCTATTAGAAGAAGTTGAGCGTTCATATATTGAAACCAGTGACTACCAAAAAGATGCTAATAATAAAAATACAATAACCGAGCTTGCAGGATACTATGAGCGCGTTGACTTAAATGAGTTTGGAAGTAAGCATTTTCTTCGGTTTTTACTAACAATTGAAAAAAGAAAAATTGAACAAGCATTAAAAGAACATAGAGATAAAAGTTTATTGTTGGGGGTGGCGTTGGCATTTATTTCGTTAGCCTTTGCTATTATCGTTTCTAGACGATTGATTAATCCATTACAAAAAATGACTGATGCAATTACGCATTATGATCGGCATGATGAATTGCCTGATTTACCCGTTAAAAAGCTCGATGAAGTTGGTGTGTTAGCACGTAGCTTTCATAATATGATTTTGGTGAAACAAATAAGAGATCAAGAGCTTCGTGAGCAAAAGTTTGCTCTTGATCAACATGCAGATGTTGCTGTTACAGACAGACATGGTGTTATTACATTTGCGAATCAGCGCTTTTCGGATGTTAGTGAATATGAAATTGAGGAGTTAATTGGTAATGATCATCGTTGTATCAAATCTGGTTATCATAGCGATGAATTTTTTAAGGAAATGTATACAACTTTAAATACAGGTATGGTCTGGCATGGAGAAATTTGTAATAAAAATAAAAGTGGGGCCTTGTATTGGGTTGATGCAACAATTGTTCCTTTTAAGAATAACAATAATGAAATAGTTAGTTTTATTGCGATTAGAACAGATATTAGTGATAGGCGTTATATTGAAACCGAATTGAAGAAAAGTCGAGATCAATTTGTTTCTTTAGTTAAAAACATACCTGGTGTTACAGTCCGAAGTATTTTTAAAGAGGAGCATGAAATATTATTTGTGAGTGAGCAAGTTGCTCAACTAACGGGATACTTACCTTTTGAGTTTCAAAGTGGAAGAGTCCAATATTTCGACCTGATTGATAATAAATATAAAGATCTTGTGAAAAATGAAATTTTAAATGGAATTAATAAAAAAGTACCATGGAATTTGGAGTATGAAATTAAGCATAAAAATGGAGGAATGAAGTGGGTATTGGAAAAAGGTAAGGCGAGTTATGATGAATATGATGACTACTTATTTATAGACTGTTTTGTTTCAGATATAACAGAAATAAAACAGGCAGAGCAAAATACTAATGAAGCCCATATGATTCAAAATGCTGTATTAGAGTTTTCTGATAATGGTTTGCTGGTAACTAATGATAAAAATGAGTTAATTAAAACAAATAAACAATTTTTAGAGCTTTGGGATATTACCCAAGAGGATGTCGATACATTAGAGGGTAAAGACTTATTAAATAAGGCAATTAAAAATCTTAAGGAACCAGAAAAATTTATTGAGACTATTGTTGAACTATCTCACGATTATGAAACAGAAAGAAGTGATACCTTTGACTTTAATGATGGTCGGATTTATGAGCGATATACCAAACCATTTTATATTCAAGGTAAAGGCAACTTTAGAATATGGAGTTTTAGAGATTTTACTGTAAGGCTTGCTGCATCTCGACACCAAAAAGAATTGTTAGAGGCTTCACAGGTTAAGCTAGCTATTAACCACATAATGAATCGTTCAACTTCTTTAGAAGTAAAGTTTAGAGAATCATTAGGTGAGATTTTTGAGTTGGAGTGTTTTGCTAAGCAGCGTAAAGCATGTGTTTTTATAATGGATGAGGATAAAAAGTCTCTAAACTTAATGCTTTATCATGGCGACTTCAGTGATACTTATTTAGCTCAGTGTAATAATTTATTGTTCGATGAATATGTTTTTGAAGAAGTGATTTCTTCTGGAGAATTAAAAGTTATCGATAATAATTTAGATAGTAATAGTTTTTACCCAAAGCTTCCTGAATTTGAAAATACAGGCTCATACTTCATTCCATTAATTAGTCAGTCAACCAATGAGAGAATCATATTGGGTGTTATGATGTTGATTTCTGATGTTCATCCAGAAAATAATACATTGCGAATTAATTTATTAAATGAAACTGCTGATATTATGGCCCTTAATATTTTAAATGAAAAAATCACTAAGCAATTAGAAATTGCAAGACAAAAAGCAGAAGAATCTAATCGTTTAAAAAGTGAGTTTTTAGCAAGTATGAGTCATGAAATACGAACGCCAATGAATGGCGTTATTGGTATGTTAAGCTTATTGATGAATAGCCAATTAACGGAGAATCAAAAACATAAGGCTGAGCTTGCACAGTCAAGTGCTAAATCCTTATTAACATTAATTAATGATATTTTAGATTTTTCAAAAGTTGATGCTGGAAAAATGGAACTTGAATTGATTGATTTTGATCTTAAAAAGATGATTACTAATTTCGCACAATCAATAGAGTTTAAAGCTAAAGAAAAAGATGTAGAAATTATTCTTGATTTAACCGAGGTCAGTGATTTTATGGTCAAAGGTGATCCAGGACGGTTACGTCAGATTTTAACCAATTTAGTTTCTAACGCAATAAAGTTTACTGAAGCTGGAGAAGTTTTTATTAATGCTCGTTTGGCTAAGAGTAAAGATGACCGGTTACGTTTTGACTGTTCTGTTGTTGATACGGGAATAGGTATACCATTAGATGTACAAAAGAAACTATTTTCTGCATTTGTCCAAGCGGATACATCAACAACAAGAAAGTACGGTGGTACAGGACTAGGTCTTTCTATTGTTAAAAAACTATGTGAGCTAATGGGAGGGGGAGTCGAAGTAAATAGTCAGCCTGGTCGCGGAAGCACTTTTAAATTTCATATTTATCTTGAACATAGTGATTTAATTTACCAAACAATTCCGAATGTTTCTTTAGAAGGTGTTGATGTGCTTGTGGTTGATGATAATATGACAAACCGAGAAGTGCTTAGCGGTTATCTCGACGGTTGGGGAGTCAATGCTGTTGAGGCTGTTGATGCAAAAAATGCAATAGAAATATGTGAAGAACGCTATGCTCAAAATAGTGATTCTATTTTTCAGATAGCTATACTTGATATGCAAATGCCTGATATGGATGGTGCAGAGCTTGGAAGTTTTTTCAAATCTGATAAGCGATTTGAAAAAATGAAGTTAATTATGATGACTTCTATGAACAAGCGTGGAGATGCTAAATTTTTTGCTGAGCATGGATTCAGTGCATATTTTCCTAAGCCTATATCTTGCTCGGATGTTTATGATGCTCTTGCCATAGTTCTTTCTGAAGGTGAAGGATTATCTCAAGCTAAACCATTAGTTACACATCATTATTTAAATTCTTTGCGTAATAAAAATAGCAAGCATTCGCTATCCTATGAAAATATTTTACAGCAGAAAAAAGTTAAATGGCCCCAAGAACTAAAGATATTATTAGTAGAAGATAATCATGTTAATCAAGAGGTTGCCAAAGGAATATTACGGGAGTTTTCTTTAACAATTAACATTGCTGGTAATGGTGAAGAAGCACTACAGACGCTTAAAAATTCTGATAGTCATACTCCTTATACGTTAATATTAATGGATTGTCAGATGCCAATTATGGATGGTTATACTGCGACAAAAAAAATTAGAAATGGTGAGGCCGGAGAGCATTATAAAGATATTGTAATTGTTTCTATGACAGCCAATGCTATGAAAGGGGATAAAGAAAATTGTATTGCTGCAGGAATGGATCAATATGTTGCTAAACCTGTGGATCCTGCCGCATTATTTGATGTTATTAGTCGTTATTTCGAACCTTACCCATTGGATTCATCTAATCTAGATGAAAATATTGTGACTGATGAGCTTCATGATGTCGAGCCCGAATTATCTTCTTCTCAAGATGATTTTGATCAAAATGAAATATTAGTGTGGGATAAAAACTCCTTACTGAAGCGGGTTTTAGGTAAAGAATCTTTAGTTCAGAAAATGATAGAATTATTTTTAAGTGATGCCCCACAACAAGTTCGTAAAATTAGTCATGCTATTGAGAATAGTTTTATTGAAGAGGTTGCTCAAAGTGCCCATGCGATTAAAGGCGTTGCGGCTAATATTAGTGCAATTAAAGTTCAACAAACAGCGTCTATAATTGAGGAAAAAGCAAGGAAAGGTGATAAGACAGAATTAATCGAGTTGCTTGAAGAACTCAAAAAACAATTCATTGTCTTAGAAAAGAAGCTAACAGAAGCAATTAACGAGAGGGAAGAAAAAGAAAATAAACAACCGCAGGTGGCGTTAGATATATCCTGGCTAATTTTAGAGTTGGAGCAGCTGGAAAGTAAGCTATTAGCGGGCGATTATATTGATATTGAGGAGCTTGATGTATTTAATAGTATTGAGTCAACTCCTGAAGTTGAAAGGGCTCTGAAAGCATTAATTAATCAAATCAGTATCATGGATATTGAAGGAGCTTTGGCTATACTTAAGGAACTTAGGCTGCAGCCCTCAATAAATACGCATATTCAACAAAAGGATGAATAGTATTGAAATTACCTAGAGATACCAATGGATAATACATTAAAACCACTCGTTTTATTGGTGGATGATATGCCTGCCAATGTTCAGGTACTTGCCAACTGTCTTAAAGATCGATATAGATTAAAAGTTGCCAATAGTGGTGAGAGATGTATTGAGGTAGCAGAATTAGAGCCTCATCCCGACTTGATTTTATTAGATATTGATATGCCTGAGTTAGATGGTTTTGAGGTTTGTCGGCGGTTAAAGAAAGATCCACAAACCAGCAATATACCCATTATATTCGTGACATCAAAAAATACTCAGGACGATGAAGAGAAAGGATTAGAAGTTGGTGCGGTAGATTACATTACTAAACCTATTCGTCCGGCTATTGTTCGTGCTCGAGTCAATACTCAGGTTAGCCTCAAACGACAGAATGATCAGTTACATCAAATGGCGTTATTTGATCAGCTTACTGGTTTGTATAATCGTTGGTATTTATTTGAGATTGCCGAACATAAATTTTCGAGAGTCAAAAGACACTCTCATGAATTAAGTATTATCATGTTGGATATTGATCATTTTAAACGAATTAATGATCAACATGGTCATCCAACAGGCGATCAGGTTCTGAAAGAGGTGGCACTATCTCTCAAGAACTGTAGCCGAGGTGAAGATGTGGTTGGACGTTTTGGAGGCGAAGAGTTTATTGTATTACTTGAGCATTGTAGTGCTGAAGCGGTACTTCAAAAAGCGGAATCAATTAGAGTACAGATAGAAGGGTTAATGCCTTGTGATTTAAAAATAACCATGAGTCTTGGGGTTACTAGTTTTAATAGCACAATGGTTAATTTCTCACAGATGCTAAAAATAGCTGACGATGCACTTTATCAAGCGAAAGATCATGGCAGAAATCAAGTGATTTATTGGTGCCACACTCAAAATAAATATATCGGTATAGATGATAAAAGTTAATATTTTTTCTGATTACCAACCCTTCTTAAATACACACCTATCGGATTAATAGCCTAATAGGCTTCCACAAATAAATTTTATAGTTTATAATTTTCAGAAATTTCTGAAAGTTTAAGAGTGAATCATGAAGTTACCAGCTGAATTAGAGTCATTCGTCGTTCACTTTGGTGAAATGGGAAGTCGTTGGGGATTTAACCGCACTGTCGGGCAAATGCTTGCCGTCATCGTATTTACAGAAGAGCCTTTAAATGCTGATCAGATTGCTCAAATGCTGAGTATTTCTCGTGGCAATGTCAGTATGGGGCTAAAAGAACTACAGTCCTGGCAATTAATCAGAGTCCACCATAGACCGGGTGATCGAAAAGATTACTTTAAACCATCAGGTAGTATTTGGGAATTGGCATTGCAAGTGCTTGCTGAGCGACGTAAACGAGAAGTGGAGCCAACTCTATCACTACTGCGTAGCCAATTAATGAATGATGACCCTGAAAGCGACTTATTTGTTTCCCAAAAAATCAAAGAAATTCACGATTTATTGGAACTATTTAATACTTGGTTTGACGATATTCATAGAATGAGTCCCGATAACTTAATTACCCTGTTAAAACTTGGTTCTGGCGTTGGTAGGGTATTGGATATTAAAGACAAAATATCGTTCAAGAAATAAATCGTCTGATGGATAAGAATATTTTTATTTTATCACTTTTTTTATTCGTTAAACGCGAATCCTAACATACTCCTGAAAGGAGCTAGCTATGATAGAAACACTTTTATTATCTCGAATGCAGTTTGCACTGAACATTAGTTTTCATTATTTATTTCCCAGTATCACTATCGCGCTAGCATGGTTTTTATTTTATTTTAAATTAAGACATGATTTATCTGCTCATCCAGTCTGGATGAGAATCTATCGTTTTTGGGTTAAGATTTTTGCGCTCTCTTTTGCTTTGGGAGTCGTTAGTGGCATAACTATGTCATTTCAGTTTGGTACTAACTGGCCTGGCTTTATGGAGAAAGTGGGGAATATCGCTGGGCCCCTTTTAGGTTATGAAGTTTTGACTGCTTTTTTTATGGAAGCCACTTTTTTAGGGGCTATGTTGTTTGGAATGAAACGCTTACCTAATTGGTTACATACCTTATCCACCTTACTTGTAGCAATCGGAACTTCCATGTCAGCCTTCTGGATTTTAGCCCTTAATTCTTGGATGCATACGCCACAAGGTTTTGAAATGATTAATGGGGTGGCAGAACCTGTCAGCTGGATGGAAATTATTTTTAATCCTTCATTCCCTTATCGATTAGCGCATACACTAGTTGCATCAGGACTAACCGCAGCCTTTTTAATTGCAGGTGTGTCTGCTTATCGAATATTAAAAGAAGATTCTAAGTTAGCTCCTAAACTAGCTTTAAAAACGGCAATGTACAGTGCAGCTTTATTAATGCCATTACAGATTTTATTAGGCGATTTGCACGGGTTGAATACTTTGGAGCACCAACCACAAAAAGTGGCTGCAATGGAAGGTCTTTGGGAAACTCAAAAGGGAGCACCTTTAATATTATTCGCCATACCGGATGAAGAAAGTCGAGATAATTCTGCTGTCATTAGTATTCCTAACTTAGCAAGTATTATTTTAACTCATGACAAGGAAGGGGAAGTTAAAGGGCTTAACGAATTTAAAGGAAAACATCCACCCGTTAAGCCTGTATTTTATGGGTTTAGAATTATGATTGGTATTGGCATGTTAATGTTGTTTGTTAGTTGGATAGTTAGTGGACTATTAATACGTAAAAAAGAGTTACCTCCATTTTGGCTAAAAACATTATTTTATATGACGTTTTCTGGATGGGTTGCAACGCTTGCGGGTTGGTATGTTACTGAAATAGGACGACAACCTTACTTAGTGAGTGAGGTGTTATTAGTTGCTGATGCCGTAACGGATATTCCTCCTGCGAATGTTATTTTTTCTTTTACGGTTTACGCCATTGTTTACATTTTGCTTTTAGTCGCTTATCTACACACTATTTTTTATATGGCGAGAAAATCTTCAAAAGTTGAAGAGTTTGAAACAAAAGATGTATCTATGACAAAGCCATTTAATCATTTAGAAAGAATTGAACGACTTTCTCAGCAAAGTAATCATTAAATTTGCTAAAAACTTGAGGGTTAAATCAATGAGTTTTGAACAAGCATTACCTTACATTTTTTTATTGTTAATGGGCGTTTCAGTATTAGTTTATGCCACACTTGATGGATTTGATTTAGGTGTAGGTGTGTTATTGCCAGGCGATAATGTTGAGTACCGAAATAAAATGATTGCGTCTATTGGACCATTCTGGGATGCCAATGAAACTTGGCTAGTTTTAGCGGTTGGTATTTTACTGATTGCATTCCCACAAGCGCACAGTATTATTTTAAAGGAGCTTTATTTACCGGCATTATTTTTGTTAATCGGATTAATATTGCGGGGCGTTGCATTTGATTTTAGAGCAAAAGCCGTAACTGGATTACAAAGGTTGTGGGATAAAGTTTTTAAGGCTGGTTCTATTTTAGCTTCAGCTTCTCAAGGCTTTATGTTAGGTATGTACGTTATGGGGTTTGATTATCACTGGTTGTCAGTGAGCTTTGCTTGCTTAAGTGCTATTTGTGTAACTTCTGCATATGCTTATATTGGAGGCGCTTGGTTAGTATTAAAAACAGAAGGTGATCTACAAATTAGCGCAGCACAAAAAACTCGTATAGCCGGTTGGATTACAGCGCTAGGAATTATAGCAATTTGTGTTGCTAATCCTCTGATCAACTCCGATGTTGCTGCTCGCTGGTTTAATTTACCTGAAGCTTTTCTATTAATGTTGATACCACTAGTGAGTGCAGCATTAATGATTGGTACGGATATTTATTTAAAACATGTACCATTAAAAAATGACTTAGCTTGTTGGGTGCCATTTGCATCGGTCGCAACCTTATTTTTTCTCTGTTTACTCGGTTTAGCATTTAGTTTTTACCCTTTTATTATTCCAAATAAATTGCTAGCGGTTGAGGCTGCAAGCTCTCCTAAGTCACTGTTATTTATTTTCTATGGTGTAGCTATTGTTATGCCTTTTATTTTACTTTATACATTATTTTCTTATCGTGTATTTAAAGGAAAAACAACCGCACTAGAGTATTATTAAAAGATAAAAAATATTCAATTATCTGGCTTGCTATAAAAAGTAAGCCAGATAGATTAGTTAATAAGATCAAAATCAACTGACTTCCCCTGACTTATCTTAAAAAACTGAAGGCCATAAAAAAGCCATTTTTCAACCGAAAAATGTCATTTGTAGTCTCTTATTACTCAACCTATTTCTGATGTAATTATTCTAATTACCATACACAATCAGGAATTCTAATGTTTCACAAAATTCAACTAATATTTATTGTTATTAGTTTGGCTGTTCTTAACCTAAAAACTGCAACTGCTCGGGAAGAAAGCCAGACTTATCAAGCTGGAGAGCTTGAGTTGACTACAAGCTCTGGTGAAAAGGAAAGTGCTGTTATAGTTAATACACAAGTTGATATGAGCATTTCAGGGCTAACTGCCAGAGTAAAAGTGACTCAAGCATTTAAAAATGAGTTAAACGAATTTGTTGAAGGACAGTATTTTTTCCCACTTCCTGATATGTCTGCTGTTGATGCGTTGCAAATAAAGATCGGTGAACGAAAAATTGTCGGAGAAGTAAAAGAAAAATCTGTAGCAAAAAAAATTTATCAAGCGGCAAAAATATCAGGTAAAAAAGCGTCTCTGATTGAGCAATATAGGCCGAATATATTTTCGAATAAAATAGCGAATATTGCACCACTGGAAACGATTGAAGTTACCATTGAGTATCAGCAAGACTTAATATATGACGCTGCTAGTGGACTTTTTATTCGTTTCCCGATGACTATGACTCCACGTTTTACACCATCAGAAAAGTTAGTTGAGCATTTTGGTGAGCTTTCTCAGAGTATGCAAAATGCTCCTTCGCAGCTGAGTCGCCACCCTATACCTCAAATCGAATCTGAAGATTATGCTAATGAGGTCAAAATTTTTGTTAGGTTAAATTCTGGTTTTCCTGTTGAGAGTATTATAAGTGACAGTCACAATATTACTGTCGAGCAGCAATCAGAAACTCAGTTTAAAATTGAATTATCAGAGTTTTATCAGGCGGATCGTGATTTTATTTTAAATTGGAAGCCTGTATCTGGTAGTGCACCAAGAGCTGCATTGTTTGAAGAAGTTATTCAGCAGGATAAATATCTGAGTTTAATGATTATCCCACCAACGGATAAACCGGTATCAACACAGCCTAGAGAAGTAATATTTGTCATTGATACATCTGGATCTATGGGGGGAGAATCTATTCGTCAGGCACGTAGTGCATTAATACAGGGCGTCGCAACACTTATACCAGGAGATTACTTTAATATTATTGAATTTAACAGTGAATATAGTTTGCTTTTTAATCGAGTTCAGCCTGCAAATCTACAGACAAAACAACAGGCTGAAAAGTTTATTCAAAACTTAAAGGCTGATGGCGGAACGAATATGCTACCTGCAATGCAAGCGGCTTTAGTTGGAGCACTTAAAAGTAATCGTTTGCGACAAGTCATTTTTTTAACTGATGGTGCTATTAGTAATGAATCTCAACTGTTTAATGAAATTACTCAATCGCTTAAAAATTCACGATTATTTACCGTAGGAATTGGCTCAGCACCCAATGCTTTTTTTATGCAACGAGCAGCTGAATTCGGACGGGGTACTTTTACTTTTATTAACAACAGTAAAAATGCCGCTCAAAAAATGAGTGAGTTATTTGAAAAAATCAGTCAGCCACAATTATCGAATATTCAATTAGATTGGCCTGACAATATTGAAGTGGAAATGTGGCCTGAAAAAATTGCTGATCTTTATTCTGGTGAGCCGTTATGGATTAAGGCTAAATTAAAAGCCAACCAGAAGAATAATGGAAACGCTTTACAAACACTAAAAATCACAGGGCATTTAGCGAATCGGCTTTGGCAAAGTGAAGTCGCGTTTAATCCTTTAAACACAGG
>JAUIHB010000087.1 GCA_030432465.1 Gammaproteobacteria bacterium | reverse complement strand
CCGATGGATTGTTGCGGCATGTAACCATTGAAATAAGCAAACTTTCTACCGAGAGAGCGTAATGCTGCTCCATTGGGAGCCATTGAATTTTTATCGCCCCATGGCCAGAGAACTAATTCACTATAGCTATGCAAATCGATGTGTATTCCTGAGGTATTGCTAGGTGCTGCATCACTGTCATTTGGACCGCGTGAGTCAGGCCATAAATTGCGAACATAATTTTCTATCGCCTGTATTTCTGGTTCAGAACCAGCTGCTGGGCCACGATAGGTAGAGCTGCATTGGTTGCCGCTTGAGCCGGAGCCATTGGTAATATTCCAACGATCAGAAAAGTTACGATTCAAGTCAGCACCACGGCTACTTGAAGTTGAGCCGCAATAATTTTGGTTAGTATTTTTACGCCAGCTACTACCTGCTTCGGCTTTTTTACGGCCATCAGGATTTGTGTGTAACATCAAATGAATCTCGTTGTGATCGAGTATCCAGGTGGCATCAGCATTGTTACCATAGCCATCAACCAATAAACGAGCAAAGTCTAAGTTGAGTGGTGCGGTTGTATATTCTCTTGCATGAATTGCACTATTGATAAACAGCTTGGGTTTATCAGCGTTATTATCTTGATTAGTTAATACCAGCACTTGAATATCGTAACCACCCAAGTTTTGAGTTTTTTCCCAAGAATTTCCAACATCAACTAATTGAGCTAAGTTTGGATGAGAATTTACCATGTTTTGTGCTGCGGTAAATGTTTCCTCTACGGTTTCATAGCAACTATACCCAGGAATTCCTGGCGGTAGTATATCTGAAAGAATATTTTGTTGAGCCAATGCTTGCATTCTGTCTAAGCGAATGTTGCGTTCTTTGAGATAAGTTGTCGCAGGCTGTAGCTCGAAATTAAAAGCTTTAAGTTTCTCGACGTCTTCATCAGATAACTCTAAAATCAAATAACCTTTATCGTGGTGAGACTCAAGTAATTGAGCATGAAAGCTAATGGCTGCTTTTCGAGCCATTTCTTCGCTAGGATAGTAAGCACGAAAAACATTCGTCACAAGTTTTTCTGCCTCTAAGGTTTGTAATGTGTCCTGTATATTTTGTGCGTTCTGTGCTGCGTGTGATGCTGAGGGAATACAACTGATAGACCCCATAAAAATAATCGATAACAAAGTCTTTTTTGTTATTTCCATTTTGGTGATCCTCTTTGTTTTATTTATTAGTTAACAATTATGATGCTACTTGCTAATAAATAGCGGTTATTAAGTAGCGCTTGTTAGCATAACTAACTCGTTTAGCAAGAACCAATCCACTTGTAGGAAAAATTAAATTTCTGCTAACAGAGTAATTTTTTTTCTTAAAATAAGTATCCAATTGAGATATCTAGCTTGTCCGTTGCTTGTTAGTACTTATTTGTCTGAATTGGACAGCTCATTTTATCAATTAGTTCTTACAAGTAACAATGTAGTAATCTTACTGCGAGATAGATGGGGTAATCAGTCTTTATCAGAATGAAAAATTGCTGAGGTATATCGTGATATAACTCTAGTTTAGGTTTGAGGACAAACTCATGGTAAATTTTGATAAAAAATATTTCCCTATTTCGTTAACCAAAGATAAACCTATTATTCGTTATGGACTTTATAATCCCCTTGAAATTCCTTTTGAAGCAATTGAATTTATTAACCAGAATACTAAACGCGTTTTTAGAAAAAATAATATAAAAAGATTTAATTATGCAGGTAATCCCAATGTTGTTATTGGAATAAGAAATGCTGATTATCAGAAAGTTTATCTTGGATTAGACGATCCCCAGAAGTTTATCGATTCTGTTACTAATCAAATAGGTTACCGATAAAGCAGATTAACAATAAATAATTTTGGGGTAGCTTTAATTAGAGATCGAGTTGATATTTAAAGTTGATTGAAAAGGGTGCATCGTGCACCCTTTTTGTTTTTATAGACTGAGCTATTTGCTAATGAGCTGACTGTTGACTCATCATTTTATCGCGCGCAGCTTTAAACTCTGTTCCTTGATACCAATTAGGCCATTGATTAGTATTACCTAATAAATAACCTACCTCAAAGTAGAGCTGTAGATCGGCTACCATCCCATCCCAACCCCAGTTTTCATTATATTCATCACAGTCTTGATGATAGCAATTAGCCACCATTTTGCTGACCTTATCGTTGATTTCTGATTGTTCATCATTTAAAGGAACGGTACCACCGCCTGAACTTAATCCTGGAACTCCTTTTTTAGCTAAACTGAAGTGATCAGAGCGATAATAGTACCCGCGCTCTGGCGTTGGTTCTGGCGTCAGCGTCCGAGACTGTCGTTGGGCTGCCTTTTCCAGGTAAGTTTCAAGTTCTGATTTACCAAAACCAACAACTCTGACATCTTTTTTTAGACCCGTAATATTCAAGCTATCCATATTGATGAGACCAACAATTTTATTCAGTGGAATTGTTGGGTGGTTTGCAAAATATCGTGAGCCTAATCGTCCTTGTTCTTCTGCGGTGACTGCAATAAAGGTAATTGAACGTTCAGGTTTTGTTTTTAAGTTTTTGAAAGCTTTGGCAATTGCCACAATTCCTGCTGTTCCTGTCGCATTATCATGTGCGCCGTTAAAAATACGAGTTTTACCATTAACTGTCGTTGTCCCTAAATGATCCCAATGAGCCATGTAAATAATATGTTCATCAGGGTTTTTGCTTCCCTTCATGGTTGCAATCACATTGTTAGAGTATGACTCTTCAATTTTATTGTTAATGGTAATCGATGCCTGTAGCTTGAGTGGTTTTGCTTTAAAACTTTTACTGGCGGCTTGTTTTTTTAGCGCTTCAAAGTCGAGATTAGCTTGTTTAAATAATTCAACGGCTTTTTCTTTAGTCACCCACATTTCAACATCTAAAGCGGGTTCGTTGACTTCTTTAGCAGGTAAGTGATATTGCGCACCAGACCAACTGCTTTCTATGACATTCCAACCATAACTAGCTGGTTTGGTTTCATGGACAATAATTGCTCCCGCAGCGCCTTGTCGAGCAGCTTCTTCATACTTATAAATCCAGCGGCCATAGTAAGTCATCGTATTGCCATTAAATAGTTCGGGATCTTGTGTGGCATAACCCGGATCATTAACGAGAACCACTACTGTTTTTCCTTTCACATCTAAACCTTCATAATCATTCCAGTTATATTCAGGCGCATTAACACCGTAGCCAACAAATACTAATTCAGAATTGTTCAGCTGGGCTTGCTCAACCATTTTTCGGGAGTTGGCAACATAATTTTTTAAGTAATCAAATTTCATTCCATTAATTTGCAAACCTTTCTCTGGTTCACTTTCGATAGACACTAATGGAATTTTCTGTAGATAACTTTTCCCATTTCCAGGAGTAAGCCCAACCTGTTTAAATTGGTTAACCAGAAATTCTGTGGTCATTTCTCCACCTTTAGTGGCAGGTGCTCGTCCTGCATACTCATCGGAAGATAAGGTTTGGATGTGTGATTGCAATTCTTTTAAATCAAATGATTGGTAAGCGATATTAAAGTCTTTATCTGGAGAGGGGGTATCAGGAGCGGTCACACATCCCACTGATGCGATTACTAGTGTGGATATTAAACTGGATTTTATTAACAAATTAAATGTCATGCTAAGTTTGTCCTATGAAGGTCTGGTTTGTTTTGTCGCTTATTTAGCGATATACGAAAAACTGTTTTTATAGAGGATAGCCTGAATGGTGCTTTAGTCAATTTTTGTCATTGAAAATCAGCTGTTAATTGAGTTTCTATATGACTAAAGCACCGATGTTACGTTGATTTTTATTTTTTAGGTTTGATAAATTTCAATGTCATTCGATCACTTTCGCCAATAGCTTCTAATTTGGCTTTATCTTTTCCAGCATCGCGTAACACTGGAGGGAGCGACCAAACACCACCACTGTGATCTTTAGTATCATTAGGGTTAGCATTTATTTCTGATTGAGCTGCGAGTTCAAAACCGACTTTTTTAGCAAGTGCGATAACGTCAGCTTCATTTAAATAACCTAGTTTTCCACTGGTATCAGGTGTTTTATCACCAGCTCTATGTTGTACTAAACCAAACACACCACCGGGTTTTAAAGCTTTAAAAATGGCTGAGTAAACTGCTTCAGAATAACCTTTGCTATGCCAGTTGTGAGTATTTCTGAAAGATAGAACCATATCTGCAGTATTGGCTGGGACAAAATCCAGTTTCTTCGGTGGTTCCATAATGGTTAATTGAGTTTTGCTATAGATTTCAGGTTTCGCAGCTAACTTTTCTTGATATTTTTTAGCATTTTTACGGTAGTAATCTGAAGTTGATTCAGGATTATAGCCAGCAGCAATGTATTGGCCATTATCTTTGAGGTAAGGCGCTAAAATTTCACTATACCATCCGCCGCCAGGAGAGATTTCTACAACGGTCATGTTATCTTTTATACCAAAAAACTGTAATGTTTCTACCGGATGTCGATAAACATCTCTTTGTGTAAACTCTGTTGTGCGATGTTTGCTGTTAACTATTTGTTCTAATTTAGTTTTATCAGCAGTAAAAGCTTGGGTGCTGCTTAAGGCTAATACAAAGGCTAAACTTTTTTTTATTAGGTTGGAAGAGAGAAGTTTCATTATGTATCCTGAGTTGGCCAAAAATAGCATTAAACCTGAGATGAGTAGGATTGGCAAGTCGTTAACTTGTATGAAAATATTAAAAATTATTGGTGTCACCGGCTGAGATAAACATTCTTTTGAGTGTTAATTGGAATAGTGATAATGCTAATAGCTATATGCAGATGCTTGCAGATTAGTGGACGCTTAGGTTAAATTGAACAAAAGAACAATAAAAGGTTAATGTGTATGTTCGAATTAGACAAAATTGACCGCAAAATACTGAAAATTCTTCAGAAAAATGCGCGGATCACCAATAAAGAACTCGCCTCTCAACTTGGACTTTCTCCACCGCCCACGTTAGAAAGGGTTAAGAAGCTTGAATCTGCTGGGTTCATTACCGGCTATTCTGCTGTACTTGATCCCATTAAGATCAATTTAGCTACCATTATGATGGTTTCTGTTAGTTTACATCATCACTCACAAGACAGCATTAATGAGATGTATAGGGCTGTTGATAGTTTGGATGAAATTTTGGAATGCTACCATGTAACCGGTGATTATGATTTTATGTTAAAAGTTATTTGCTCGGATATTTTTCAATATGAAAAGTTTGTTCGAGAAAAATTGGTAAAACTTAATAGTCTGGGTAAAATTAAATCCTCAGTTGTTCTTTCTACACTTAAGAAAAGTAATGCTTACCCAATAGATGATGAATAAATAAGTTTGTGCTATTTTAAAATTCATTAGGTTGTGAGTTTTATCCAACTCTCACCGAAAATATGTTGATTATCAGCAGACTCTATTGTTTGTTGATGCAAATATTTAGCGTATTGATGGAGTTGTTCTGATGTTACGACGAAGATTAAACTGCCTAACTCTGGCAGTTTAATAATATCGATTAAAACTTCTCTGTTATTATTTTCAGCTAGCCAATTAAAAGCTGATTTCTCACATTTGGTTATCCAGCCATTCTCGTTAATTGTTTTATCCTGAGTTAGCTTATTATTGGTTTTTTGTGAGGTTGAACTTGCCTGAAAACTGATTAAACCTAGATGGCTCTTAATTTCTAAATTAGTTGTTAACGATAGCGTAGAAGAAAGTCGATGTTGTATTGTTTGGTTGTCAGGTTGTTGCTGATCGCTATTGGCATATTTAAATAAATATTGGTTTTGCGCCTGATTTTCCTGATGAATAATTCGATCAAACCCTAGTTTGTCCATTAGTTTGTTGAGCACTAAATGCTGCTCTTTATTAAATGGCTTAGTTGTTACTGAGGAAAAAGTTAACCAGAGAACGTCTGACTCAAGTGCTATGGCAATAGGATAGTTATCTGATTCTTTAATTGAGCGTTTGGTTGAGTTATCTTTTTGAGAATAGATATCTTGTCCATTGATTAACGTGCCTGATTGTTTCGGTAAGTTGGTTGACTTGACCCAAAGTGGGATCTGATATTGTTTGGCTGGTGCAATAGCTCTAGGGTGAAGCACTTTTGCGCCCAATTGAGCAAGTTGCTCTGCCTGCTGATACTCAAGGTAAGGCAATTGGCGTGCGGTTGGAATTTCTTTTGGATTCGCACTAAAAACACCGGGAACGTCTGTCCAGATTTCGATAGACTCTGCTTGCATTATTGCGCCTAGATAAGCGGCAGAGGTGTCTGAGCCTTCGCGTCCTAATAACACCGTATGTTGATTGGCATCTGCAGCAATAAAGCCTTGTGTTACAACAAGCTGTTCAACTTGACTCAGGTATGCTTGTGTTTTTGTATTATGTTGATAATCGCATTGATTACTCGTGTAGTGATGCCAGAGATCCGGTTGTTGTTGAGCTATCAGTAACTGACGAGCATCTTGCCACACGGCATTTAACCCTTGTTTTTGTAAATAAGCACAACCGATAAGCGTCGATAAAATTTCTCCCTTGGCGACAACCTGTGCATGGTGTTTAGGGGAAATGGATTGCTCTTGATTGATTTGCTCACCTATTTGGGCCAATTCTTGCCAAATGGGAGTTAATTGAGCAGTCATATCCAGCCCAAGTTGACTGGCGAAATCGATATGTAGTGCTTTTATTTGCAAAATAGCATTCGGATGGACTCCCGCGACAGATTGGTGAAGGAGTCCTTCAAGCTGATTTGAGACATTTTTTAGCGCAGAAAGAACCAGTATTGGACGTTTATGGTTTGCGAGTTTTTGCTGGATGACTTGGGTAATGGTTTTCCAATGTCTAGGTTCAGCAACGCTACTGCCTCCAAATTTTAGAATAACCCATTGATTTTTATTTAAAATATCATTTTTAATGCACATCTGAAAATTCTCAATCAATCGCAAATATTCGCCAGATTTTGATTGGTTTAATGCGATTTAACGGCAATAAATTAATCGTCAAAATAGCGGAAGTGGAGTGGGAAAGGGGAATGATTTTATCATTTTTCTACGAAAAAAGTTAGCAACACAACTGATGGAGGTTGTTATTTGAGGGGAATTTTCCTACTAAAGTTTAAACCAGCGCTTGATCAAACTGTTTGATTGATTATAATTCGCGCAGCGTTTTGCCCTGGATTTACGCTCCAGCTAGCATAGGAAAATATCATGTCTCAATTTGTTGTTTGTGCACTGTATAAATTTGTTGCACTAAAAAATTATCAATCACTTCGTGAACCTCTTTTAAATATCATGCGCCAGAATGAAGTGAATGGCACATTGTTACTTGCTCATGAAGGAATTAATGGTACGGTCGCAGGAACTCAGCAAGGCATAGAGGCTTTGTTAAATTGGCTGCAATCGCAACCGGGTTTATCGGCTATTGATACCAAAGTTTCTCTTTCTAATGAAATGCCATTTAAACGCATGAAAGTAAAGTTAAAAAAAGAAATCGTCACTATGGGGGTAGAAGATATTGATCCCAATCGTGTTGTAGGCACTTACGTTGATGCGCAAGATTGGAATGATTTAATTAATGATCCTGAAGTTTTGCTTGTTGATACTCGCAATGATTATGAAGTGGCTGTTGGAACTTTTAAAAATGCGATAAATCCAAAAACTGAAACTTTTAGAGAGTTTCCTGAATATGTTAAGCAACATTTAGATCCTGAAAAACATAAAAAAATAGCTATGTTTTGTACTGGTGGTATTCGTTGTGAAAAATCTACAGCTTTATTAAAGCAAGAAGGTTTTGAAAAAGTTTTTCACTTAAAGGGAGGAATTTTAAAATACTTGGAAGATGTACCTAAAGAAAACTCTAATTGGGAAGGTGAATGTTTTGTATTTGATGACAGAGTAACGGTGGATCATGATTTACAGCCTGGTAGTTATGATCAATGTAATGCATGTCGTTTACCGATAACTGAGAAAGACAAACAAAGTGAACATTATATTCAAGGTGTCAGTTGCCCTTATTGTTTCGACAAAACAACACCTGAACAAAAGCAGCGTTATTTAGAGCGAGAAAAACAAATTCAGTTAGCGAAAAAGCGGGGCGAAGAACATATTGGCGGAAGTGTTGCTGAAGAGCTAGTAGTAAGAAAGGCGATTAAACAACAACGAAAAAAAGCGACAGCAAAAGTTAAGATAAGTTAAACACGACATTGACATATAATAAAAGGGAGCTCGCGCTCCCTTTTATTATAACCGATATAGTTTATAAGATATTAACTAAAAACGGAAAGTTGCTTTGGTGTAAAGAAAACGACCTCTAGGATCATGTACTGCTTGCACATAACCATATAAATCATTGTTTCCATCACCGATTGCAAATGGTACTTCTTCATCAAGCAAGTTTGATGCACCAAAGCTCAGGTTTAAACTTTCGTTGACATCGTAAGACGCTTGAAGATCAAGAGTAGCCATTGAGTCAACTGTACGTGTGTCATGTAGCTCTATATCAAAGGTTCCATCTAGATCAAAATCTGGTTGATCCTGAAACTCACCAATATAGTTGATAACAGCAGTTGTTGACCAATCGCCAACTTTCCATTCGGTTGAAGCATTCCAGCGAATTTCAGGATATTCATATTCGCCAGTCCAATCGATACCATCTTTTTCAAAGTTAGCTAAGTAAGACCACTCAACACTAAATTTCAGGTCGCCCATATCTTCCAGTGACATTTTGTAATTAGTATTAATATCAAGGCCAGAAGCTTCTTGGCTACCAATATTAACAAAACTATTACTTACCTGAAGTAGTTCATTGGTTGATGAGTTTCTCACGCATCTACCTACAACCATTGCTGTTGGATTACAGTAAGCTAATACGGCTGCTCCAACATCACCTTCATCAATTTTTTCGTCTTGAGTGATATTCCAATAATCAAATGAAACATTAAACTCATTATTGATATCCCAGATAACACCTATGTTGTATGACTCTGACTCTTCTGGTTTTAATTCTGGGTTACCTGAAAAGTTGATAGTAAGGTCGGTTGCTGCGCCAGCATTGGCAACACAAGCAGGTACTTGACTACAGTAAGGATCAACGAAGAAACGTGATTCGTTAGATGGACCTAAACCAATTTGGGCAAGAGAGGGAGCTCTAAATCCTGTACCCCATGAGGCTCGAACAGCTAGATCTTCATTGATATTCCAATGCATACCGATTTTAGGGTTGGTTGAACTGCCTGCAAGTTCATAGTCATCATGTCGACCTGCAATTTGCATTTCTAAGTTTTCGCTGAGTGGAATGGCAAACTCGGCATAAACTGACCAATGGTCACGAGAAGCTTGTGCAGAAACTGATTCGGTTCCAAAGATTAATCCGCGTTGGAATTGATCATCCGGAGTATCTTTAACGCTTTCGCTGCGATATTCAAATCCCGTTGCCATAGCAACCCAACCTGAAGAAACCTCAAAAAGATCACCACTTAAAGAGCCTTCAAATGCGCTTAAACGCGATTCGCCACGGCGAGTTAAACTGGTGGTTATTGAGTCGATAACTTCGGGTGAGTTAACAAAGCCACCAAAAGGATTGTAGTTGCCCAGATCAATTTCACGTTGTAAAAAGTCTGTACGCACCCAGCCTTGTGAACGGTTACCTGTTTGTAGTGAAAGGCTGCGAGCTTTGGTAAAAGATAAGTCGTAATCAAATTCACCAACTAAACCTTTGATACCAGATACGAAGCGTAAGCTATCACTTTGAATATCCCAAACTCGTGGACCCGCATCAACAGTACGATGTCTGTCGATAGCAAGATCTTGCCCAAAAGGATTATTTGGGTGTGAAGCATCTACTGTAAGACCAGCATCACCATCTAATGGGGTTGGGGCACCACCCGCTTGTGAACTATTTCTCTGTGCGGAAACTTCAAAATAGAGTTCAGCATCATTGCCAACTTCGGTGTTGTATAAAAACATTGCACCTGCACGTTCCATATCAGGGATTAAAAATCCATAAGGGCCATAATCAAAAACACAGGTCTGTCCGGCCACTCTATCGGGGGGGCAGTCAGGATCAATTGTTGGATCGGTATCACCATCTAAGACATAACGTCCCGGAAAACCTCGTGATGAGCGTAAATCAAATCCGCCACGGGGTTCTTGGTTGGCAGAAGCAAGACGACCACGATCGGCATTACGTAACTCGCTGGATTTAAAATAATCAAAAATCAGTGTCCCGTTTGCTTTCCCGTCACCGTAGCCAAAAATTGCATTCAGTGTTGTTTCATCGGCACTGGATTTTGTTGTTGAGCCGTAACCGACAGTAACTTCTGAGCCGACAAAATCTTTTCTTAAAATAATATTAACCACACCTGAGATCGCATCTGAGCCGTAAATAGCCGAGGCGCCATCTTTTAGGATATCAACACGCTCAATAGCTGCTAGCGGTATACTATTTAAGTCAACGAAGTTGTTCACAACGCTTTCTGCAAAAGCACTGATGTTAGCTCTTCGACCGTTTATTAATACGAGTGTTGCATCAGCACCAAATCCACGTAAACTGATTGCTGCACCACCGTTGCCTGTTGAGTCTTGACTGTTTCCTCTAGTAGAAAAAGTTCCTGACCCTGCTGACGGTAATCTTTCAAAAAGTTGTTGTAAGGTTGCTTGACCAGATCCAACGATAGCTTCTCGGTCAATAACTTGTACTGGTGATGGACCATCGATATTACTACGCTTAATGTGTGATCCGGTAATTGTTACTTTACGTTCTTCTGTTTCGTCTTCTTCGGCAGCAAAGCTACTTGTAGGTATGGCTATTGCGCTTGCGAGTGCCACTTGGAGAAGCCGAAGCCTAAAAGGATTGTTGTTAGTCATTTTAAATAACTCCCTTTGTCTTGGTTTTTGTATTTTCGTTATAGTTTACAATATTATTAGTATTATCAATTCAGAATGACTACTTAACTAAACCAAATTGCAAAATGACTATACAGAAGGGTTTTTTTACGGTCAAGCAATCACTATCGCGTTAAAAAACAATGGTGTTGTATGCAAAAATATTTACTAACAAATGATGTAAAAGAAAACACATATTTAAACAGTTTTAAATCTCTAAATGAGATTGTTTTTTTGATTTAATTGTATTACTTTTAATCGACTCGCTTAAATAAGCATCAAATTAATTTTTTAATTTGTTCTCCTGTTATACAAAAAATGTACGGTTAAGCAATTACACTTTACATTGGACATGTATCTTAAGAAAGGCTGATTTAAAGGAGTAGAAGTCAATGGTTTAATTTAAAGAGATCGGTATGAATGAAGCGCCCGAGAGGCAACTGACAGATTTTGGCGATATTGTTATTGCATTCATTGCTGCCAACGGTGGAGAGTGTCAAGAATATGCGTTATTAAAACACATCGAACAAAATCATGGCGCCTTTTTTGCGGAGTTGACCGATAAAACAAGTTTATACCAAAAACATTTTTTATTGTTTCATTATTTGTATCGATTAAATTGCTTCTTAAGCGAGAAGAATTTAATGCTTACAATTTCACCATTAAAAATACAATTATTAAATACTTCAAATGGACAGGGGGTTTCTGATAAAACGGATGTGCTGTCTGATCATGATCCGTTAAAAGTATTTTATTTAAATAAAGAGAATCTCAATTTATCTCATGAAGAAGTTGCCGAAATGCAACAAGCCTTCTGGCAAAAATACCTCGCAATTGATCAAAAATCTGCGGCACTTAAATTACTTAACTTGGTTGGGGTTGAAGAAATTAGCCTAGAAGTAATCAAAAAGCAGTATAGACGTCTAGCGAATGAACATCATCCCGATAAAGGAGGAAATGAAGAGTACTTTGTTGAGTTACAAAAGGCCTATCAAACCTTAAAACTAATGTTCTGATAAGCGTTGTTGCTCTGCGATTTTAGACTGTAAGCTTTTCATACTCTAAAGCATGATTTGATAGAAATTGATTCTTTCCTAATGAATAAAATAACTGTACATAAATATTTTGAGATAACCTTTACAATTACAAAGGTAATAAAACTAAGTTTAGATAGCAAAATATAACCCTGTTAGTGGAATTTAGTGGTATGAAATCCGTTATAGACTACAACTGATGGGAATATGATAATTTTCATATTTATCAATTGGTTACTTAAGTTTTAATATGAAATGGCTTAGGCTTAAGTTAAATTTTTGAACAATTGAGATATTTTTTCTTGATATTTGAGCAAAATAGCGTATAAAGCTCTTTCCAAAATTTGTTGGCTGCTTAAATTCTAAGCAATAACAAGCGGTCCGGCTGTTGGCAGTTAAAGTGGTGCTTTACAATATAAACGTTAGCATGCTTTGAATTCGCATTTCGGGTTTCGTAATTCGTTTCGTTCTCCGGAAAGTTGTTTAATCCTTGATTATGGGAGTACATGAAGTGCTAAAAAACTTCGACTATAACTCAGAGATTGATCCTACAGTCGCAACAGAAACTCGTTGGCCTGAATATGTTAATGTTGACGAGAACGATGAGCGAAACGATCATTTTGTCAGAC
>JAUIHB010000086.1 GCA_030432465.1 Gammaproteobacteria bacterium | reverse complement strand
AGAATTAGCCGCAGCGAATGTTTTAACAACTCTCACCCTTGTCGCAATACTTCCTTCCATTGCCTTTGGAATGAGTGCCGCTACCTTAGTTGGGCAAGCATTGGGCAGAAAAGATATTGACGATGCTTATCAGTGGGCATGGGATACCTCTAAAATTGCGGCTTTGGGGATTTCTATCATTAGTATTCCTATGTTATTTATTCCAGAGTTATTACTGGGAATTTTTCTTAAAGAGGTCGAAGTCATTCAACTTGCCAAAGTTCCCTTGCAACTGGTCGGTATAGCCATCATTATTGATGCTGTAAATTTAGTCTTAATGTCTTCTTTACAAGGTGCTGGTGCAACAAAAGCCACAATGATTGTAGGCGTAGTTTGCCAATGGCTAATCTTTTTACCACTCGCATGGATAATAGGTCCCTATCTAGGTATGGGTCTTACAGCTATTTGGTTAACTCAAGGATTGTATCGCTTTTTTCAAGCTCTCTGGTTTGTACGATTATGGAAGAAGCGTGATTGGAGTTTAATTAAACTACAGTAAATTTATGTCACAAGAAAACTCGCTCAATGATAACCAAAATTTTTATCAGTTAACGCCTGATACAGTGCTCGACGCTCTCGAATTTGCAGGGTTTGAACCTCAAGCAGCTTTACTTGCACTAAATAGCTATGAAAACCGTGTGTATCAATTTAGAGATTATGCAGAAAAACGTTACGTGGTGAAATTTTACCGCCCAAACCGCTGGAGCGATGAACAAATCATTGAAGAGCACCTGTTTACTTTACAACTAGCAGAGCAAGAAATTCCGGTTATTCCGCCCATAAAAGTTAATCAACAAACGCTATTAAATTTTAAAGGGTTCCGCTTCGCGGTTTATATGTGTAAAGGCGGTAGAAGCCCTAATCTGGATGATAAAAATACACTCCAATGGCTTGGTCGATTTATTGGCAGAATTCATCTGCTCGGAGAAGCTGAAGCATACGCTGCTCGCCCACAACTAACATTACAAGATTTTGGTTTTGATAGCTTAACATTTTTACTTGAAGGTAACTTTATTCCATCCTATATTTTAGAAGCTTTTAAAAGCACCTCAGAAGAGATACTCACCTTGTGTCTACAAAGGTTTGACGAAACAGGAAAAATACAACAACTCCGTTTACATGGGGATTGCCACCCAAGCAATGTGTTGTGGACAGATAATGGCCCTCATTTTGTTGATTTTGATGACAGTAGAACTGGCCCCGCCGTGCAAGACTTATGGATGTTACTGACAAATAACGACAATAGTCAATGGAATGAGCTATTAACAGGGTATGAAGACTTCAGGGAGTTTGATGATCGCGAAATGGCTTTGGTTGAACCGTTACGTGCAATGCGAATGCTACATTACAGCCGATGGTTAGCTAGTCGCTGGCAAGATCCTAGCTTTCAACATAACTTTCCCTGGTTTAACAGCAATCGCTATTGGGAAGATCAAGTCCTCTCATTAAAAGAGCAACTCGCTTTACTCCAACACAGAACAAACATGTTCTGATACTTAAACCTGATTATTTCTACTTCGAAAGACTTTTCAGGCACCATGTCTATTTTAAAAACGCTATTTTATCCCTGAGTTAGCCAGTCTAAGTCGCTTTTTTATGGCCAATTTTACCATTTCTTACGCAATTCCTCGATTTTACGACTATTCTTGAACAATAAAATTCGTTTATTTTCAATTATCTTACAATAGGAATCCGCATGAACAAGTTGTTGGATAACTTTACTATCAAACAAAAATTGATAGCTATGTCGGCTGTCTCTATTATTGGCGTTTTGGCGATGATTTGGCTAAAAACCTCATTTAATCAAGAATTTGAGTTAATGAAAGCAGCCAAATACACTAACTTAGAAATCAATAATCAAATGCTAGAGTTAAGAAAGCATGAAAAAGACTTTTTAGTTAGAAAAGACACAAAATATATCGATAAATTTAAGAAAAGCTTCACCGAACTAAAAAACTCTGTCAACAAACTGTCAGCATTAACTGAAGAAATAGAATATCCAGCAACACAAGCCACTCAACGCCTAAACGCTGTTTTTGACGAGTATCAAAAAGTTTTTTTACAACTATCAACCCGCTATCAGGAATTAGGCCTTACTCCTACCACCGGATTATATGGCAGCTTAAGGGAGGCAGTACATAAGGCAGAAGAAAACGTTAATTCTCATAATAAAATCGATTTACTAGCTGATATATTGATGCTACGCCGACATGAAAAAGATTTTATGCTACGTCAGGATGAAAAATATATTCAGCGATTTGCTATCTCTATGGACAAAATTAATGCATATGTTAAAGAATCTGATTTAAGTGACAATCAAAAAGCAGAGCTTGCTAAAAACTTAAAAAACTATGCCAATGACTTTAAGACTTTTTCCAATAAGCTGATCACTATTGGCTTAAACGCTGAGCTTGGTGATCTTGGTCTAATGCGAACAACAATCCATAAAAGCCAAACATTACTCGATGAACAATCCGAAGCATTAACTACCTATATCAATGCAGAAGTAGAACACATAAACCAAATTTATATCATCTTGGCAGCCACAATAGTCATCATTATGTGCTGGCTCATATTTGTTGCCTATAAAGGTATTAATACACCATTGCAATCACTGACACATACAATGAATAAAGCCAATAGAGAAAAAGATTTAAGTATTCGCTCTAACATGACAGGTAAACATGAAATAGCTCAACTCGCTTTAGTTTTTGACAATATGATGGAAAGTTTTAGTCAGGTATTAGCACATATCGATCAAGCTTCAGAGCAAGTTTCATCTGCATCAAGTGAATTATCACAAATAAACCAAGTATCAGCTTCCAATATTCGTGAGCAGCAATCACTCATAGAGCAAGTAGCGACGGCAATGAATGAAATGACTGTCTCGGTGCAGGAAGTATCGCGCAACATATCGGCGACTTCTGAAAGTGCCGATGATGCCTATCAGGAAACCAATACGGGTAAGGAAAAAGTATCTAGTGCAGTTAGCTCTGTTGAAGCTTTGGTTGATAAAATAGTCAAAGCGAAAAACGTCCTCGATCAACTAGATAAAGATAGCGATGATGTCAGTAAAGTTATGGAAGTTATTCGCGGCGTGGCAGAGCAAACCAATTTGCTCGCACTAAATGCCGCAATAGAAGCAGCTCGAGCTGGAGAGCAAGGTCGTGGATTTGCGGTCGTTGCGGATGAAGTTAGAACCTTAGCTGGTAGAACCCAGCAATCAACAGAAGAGATAAATCAAATTATTGAGCGACTTCAGGCTAACTCTAAGCTTGCCGTTGAGGTCATGGAACAAAGTCAATCACAGGTTACTCAAACCGTCGAACAAGCTCAAACAGCGGGGATCGCCCTGAATGTTGTGACGGAAAAAGTTAACCAGATAAATAGCATGAGTACTCAGATTGCCTGTGCTGCGGAAGAGCAAAACTCAGTTGCTGAAGACATTAATCAAAAAATTGTTGAGATAAATGATCGCGCTATCAGTAATACTGAAAACTCTGAACAATCATCTATTGCCTCTAATGAACAAGCCAGATTAGCAGGAGAGCTCAAACAGCTAGTTAACCAGTTCAAACATTAATCAAATAGTTCGCAAACTAACTCAAAACCGCAAACAAACAAACAATAGGCAGGGAATATAATTTTCCCTGCCTAGGCTTTAACAAGAACACGACTAAATTTTAGCTTCAGACAAAGCAAGTACTGAGGCTAATTGGCTTAAAAAGAAATCTGCATCTGTTACGCTAAAAGCCAATGGCGGTTTAATTTTAAGTACGTTATGTAAAGGACCTTCTGTCGTAAGCAAGATACCGCGTGCTTTTAAAGTCTCAATCACAAAATCTATTTGCTCTACAGCTGGCTCTAAAGTTATTCGACTTTTAACAAACTCAACACCAATAAATAATCCAAGTCCTCTAACATCTCCAATAATTGGAAATTTTTCCTGTAAGCTTAACAAGCCTTGACGTAGATAACTTCCAACCTTGGTTGCATGTGCCAAAAGTTTTTCTTCATGAATAGCATCGATCACTGCACTACCTATTGCACACGATACAGGATTACCGCCAAAGGTATTAAAGTATTCCATACCAGTAACAAATGCATCAGCTATAGCCTTTGTCGTTACAACCGCCGCCAGAGGGTGACCATTCCCTAAAGGTTTACCTATTGTTACAATATCGGGAACAACTTCTTGTGTTTGAAATGCCCACCAATGAGAGCCCACTCTTCCCATGCCAACTTGCACTTCATCTGCAATACATACTCCTCCAGCTCGTCGAACGTACTGATAAGCAGACTTTAAATACTCTGGAGGATGAATGATTTGCCCACCAACACCTTGTATTGATTCACAGATAAACGCACACACAGGTTGCTTTTCAGCTTCTAATTTAGTCAATAGGTGATAAACTTCATCGGCATATTGCAAGCCAACTTCAGGCGTATTTCCACGAAACTCACCTCGGTAAGGATCTGCGACAGAAACTTTATGCACCCAGTCTGGCGCCCCCATACCACCTTTACCATCAAATTTATACGGACTGATATCGATACATCCATTCGTATTACCATGATAGGCACCTTCTACAACAACCATGGATTTTCTCTGTGTATAAGTTCTTGCTAAACGTAAAGCTAACTCATTCGCCTCACTACCAGAATTAACAAACATACAAACTGATAATTCATCGGGCATGGTTGCTAGTAATTTTTTAGAAAAATGAATAATGTTGTCATGTAAATATCGAGTATTAGTATTCAACATTGCCATTTGTTGCTGACCAGCTAAAACCACTTTTGGGTGACAATGTCCAACATGGCAGACATTATTAACCATGTCTAAATAGCGATTACCTTGTTGATCGTATAAATATGCTCCTTTACCAGCCACAATCTTCAATGGTTTGTTATAAGCTAAGCTTAAATTTTCACTAAGATGCTTACGACGATAATCAATAATTGAACGTTCATTTAAACTCTCGGATAAATTCAATACAGAATGTTCACTCTTTTGTGATTTTTCGCACAACAACTGTAATGCTAATCGGGCTGAAGTTTTATCTATTGCTGAAATTTTATTTAATGTTTCCCTTACTTGTTTTTGAGAAATTAATAAATATTCATTTTCAGGATTTTGTTGATACTCGTAACTTGACATACACAAACTCACAGCAAGGCGCATTTCAATCATATTCAACAAAACTTGAAGTTCAACAGACGCCAAAGGGTTTTCCTGATGATAAGCAAGTGTTAACTGTTTTAACCCGACAAACCAGTCATCAACATGCGTCAACGTATATGCCGCAGCTATCGCTAGTTCAGCAATACGAAAAGAATGAACCATATCCCCAAAATCAATTATCCCTGTGACTCTTTGTTCCAGAGGATTCACAAAAATATTATAATCATTAGCGTCATTATGAATAATCTGTTGCGGCAAACTAGCATAAAAAGGTACAACCGAAGCTTCATATTCAGTACTAATACGCTGAATTAACTGCCGTTCTTCATTCTGGCTGATTGCAACTGATTTTTCATCGACAATTGCAAGAGAATGTTTAATATCCCAAACTAAAAAACGATGACCTGCGGCACTATCTAACTCGCTTAAAGCAAGGTCCAGTTGCCCTAAAGCACTTCCTAAACTAGTAATCATTTGTGTACAGGGTGATTGTACTTTTGTCCATAGCTCTCCAGATAAATAAGTCATAACCCGCAAAGTACAGGCTTGACCGTTGTCATCTGTTATATGAATAATATCTTCATTTAAATGTCGATCTTGCAAAAGTTCGGGGACAGAAATATCAACAAGGCGGCTTTGCAATAAGTGATTAATAACCTGATTTTCAAAAACAATCTGTTTTAAGTTACCATTAGCGATGGCTATTTTTACAACAAATTTTTTCCCATCGCTAGTTTCTAATCTTTTATTAAGATCACAATAACTGGGTAACGGAAATAGCTTTCCTTGTAGGGAAAAGTGTCTTTGAATTAAAAAAAGTATATTTTCGTCTGAAAATAAAGGTGCTAGATATGAACCTGACATAAGTTTATTCGACTGCCCAGTTAGCAAATTGAATTAAATTATAAAGCACTCAAATGTTGTTCACAAAGAACAATTTGTAATTGAAAAACATATCCAGCAACTAACGATCATCAAGATGATATAAAGGAATGGACAAGTAAAATGAACTCCCTCGGTTTATCTTTGACTCAGCTCGAATATTTCCACCTAGCACATTCGCTAAGGTTTGTGCGATAGTTAATCCCATACCAAGACCACTATAAACACGTCGATAAGTTGAGTCGACTTGATTAAACATTTCAAAAATGCTATGCAAGTGTTTCTTCTCAATACCAATCCCCGTATCTTGGACACAAAACTCTATACTAGGTCGCTTTACATCCTGAATAAATTTTACTTTTAAATTAATAGTTCCTACTAAAGTATACTTTATTGCATTGTCAAGCAGTGCTTTTAAAATTGATAAAAGTTTATCTTTATCAGTCTGTAGTTCGATTTGACTGCTCATTTTATTTTCCCAGTCAAAGTTAATTTTTTTATCTTCAATTTTATTTTTTGTAAAGGATTTTAATTCGTCAAATAGTAAATCAATATTAACTGGAGATTTTTTAACTTTAGACATACCCGCCTGTAAGTTAACAAATTCCAGCATTGAATCTATTAACTCCATCATTTGTTGCGAGGAGTGCTGTGAAATTTGAACATATTCTTTTGCTTCGCTTGATAAATCAACAGTTTCTAACAATTGATTCGCACCAATAATACCATTCATTGGTGTACGCAATTCATGACTAACCGTTGTCAAGAATTCATTTTTTATTTTATTACTACATTCCAATCGATTTAGAGTTTCGCTTAATAAACTATTTACTTGTGTCAAAGAGTCCTGCGCCTGATAAGTCACGCGTTCTTTTTCTCGGCGCATTTGATTAAACTTATCAACCAAGGCAAGCGATAACAACATAACTTCGACAGAGGATCCAATTTGAGCCGCATTTTCTGTTATATAGTTATCAGGCAATAGTTGTACTCGGTTTAAAGCAATCAATATTGTTCCTACGACAAATCCAAACCATGCAACCGTAAAAAAGCGAGCTTCTCTGACTTGATACTTTATCCACAAAAGCATACTACAGGAAAAGATAGAAAGGGTTGCTGCGATAGTAAAAAACAAAGCTCCTTTAATGCTCCAATAATAAGGTGCAAATATTGCAAAAATAAAATTAATTCCGCCAGCCCAAGCAATCGCAGTTAATAAGCGATAGCCAGTCAAATTATGCTGTTTAAGGTTAAGGAAGTTAACTGCAAATGTGCATCCAAACAAAATCACCAAGGATACACTTAAGACAGCTATTTTTTGATTTAAGGAAACTAACTCGGGCATCAAGAACTGATAAGTAAAGCCGTTTAATGATGCTTGCACTAAAATATAAGTACCTACATAAAAAACATAATGCAAATAAGCTTTTTCTTTCATGGAAAAGAAGATGAATAAATTATAAATCATCATGATAAGCAATATACCAAAGTAAATTCCATGTCCTCCTATCTTTATTTGATCTGCCTCAAAAAACTCCTGATACTTCCATAATTTGAGTGGCAGTCGAAGTGAGCTTGAGGATTCCACACGCATTAATACCGTTACTTGCTGATTTTTTTTTAATAAAAAAGGAAAAAGGAAATGACGATGTGAAATTGGGCGCTTGGAAAACTCATAAGCATCACCAGTTTTAAAAGCGTCAAGAACTTGAATATCAGACTTTTTCACGGAATCGCTATTTTCTTTCTTTCTTTCTGCATATTCACTATCAACATCTATGACATACACATCAACATAATCAAGCAGAGGTGAACTCAACTCCAGTAACCACTTCTGATCAAGAGGATAATTCTGAAGTTCAAACTTAATCCAATAAGCCGATTCAGAAAAACCAAAACCTAAGTTATTTTTATTATTTTCATCAACTGGTTGAAATGTTTTTAGTAAAACATCATTGAGTGAGAGTTGCTGCGTAGTATCTTCAAAATACACAAGCTCAGAAGAAAGTTCATAAACAGTCTTATCTGAAGTAAGCTCTGCCGCATTTAAGAGAGAACTAAAAAAAATATAAAACAAACACAAGCCTAGCAGAGCTGGTTTTGGTCTTATTGATAGCGACAGATAACAATACATATTATTTCGCTCGCTCTAAGACAAAAAAGCTAGATAAAAATAATTTACAGAGGGAGTTTTATTGCATTTTTTCTGCAACAGGTTAATACACTGGCAAACTTTACAAGCAATGTTATTCATAGTTTTATTCTTCCTTGTTTATACATTTACTTTTTATTATTACACTTATAAATTATGAACAACACCTGACGATACAATTATTGATAATACAATTATTGACAAAGTACGACTTCACTACTTACAAATAGTGCTACCACAGATTTAACCACCACCTACTGCTATTTTATCTATTGTCTGTTTAAATAGCATACAATTTTTCATAGGCTGTTAACCATAAACTTCATTAAGTAGTTTACAGCTGTTACAATGTCCATGATATTTAGATATGAATAATTTTGCTTATTAAACTTTTACCAGTAGCGTTTTATCCCAAAAGAGCACTAGTGCACAAACATTATTCTAATAATATACCAAGAATTGCAACACTCAGCCAAACCTTAAATTTGATAAAACACACATGGCCAAATTATTATTTAAACTTAATAGCGTTCCTGATGACGAAGCTGATGATATACGAGAGATATTAACGCAAGCCGATATCGACTTTTATGAAACAAGTTCAGGCATGTTAGGACTTTCATTTGCAGCAATTTGGCTAAAAGAAGAGTCAGAATACCCTCAAGCCTCTGAAATAATTAATAAATATCAAGAGCAACGATTAATCCAAGCTCGTGCAAACCGCCAAACCTTAATAGCGAACAATGAACACATTCCTTATTGGCAAAGCTTATTGGCCACACCTTTTCGTGTGATTGGTGTCGTAATTTTTGTCTTAATTGTTACTTACTTAACGGTTAGCCCTTTTTTCCCGACTCTCTTTTCAGGTGATTAATGCAAACAGATCCAGACAAAATGCTAAAAAAACACCATAAGTTAACTCACTCTGATAATCAAAAAGTTATCAGTCATACCCAAAGGGTAAAAGATGAATGGTTTATTAACAGTATTATGATTGAAGGTTGTGACGTTCCCTTTAAATACAAACGAACCAAGAAATATAAACAACTGACAAAAGGACAACGAATAAACCTTACTTATTATCCTGAGCGAGAAGTTGTGGCAGGTTTAGAATTTGATTATATGAAAGTTGTCAGAATAAAAGTCAGTTAATCGACAAACGCTAGGACAACTTAATTCAAGAAAATTGCTGGAGGTAGACCCAACAGCTACAATCATTAGCGATTCTACTGCTGAGTCGGAGAGTTCTGGATTCAATTTAAAACTAACAAATCATTAAAAAACAGTTGGTTAAGCCGAAGCACTAATCGGAGTTACTTTCTCTTCAGTGTCTTCGTTTTGCAGTAAAACCTCAGGTTTACCCTTTAATGCTTTTGCCAATAAGTCTTTATTTTCAGCTAACAACAAACCAATTGACTCAACTTGCTCTTCATTTAAACCCGGGATTTCTTTTTCCACCCATAAGCTCACGTTTTCCGCAAGCTCCAGCATTTTGTCATAATTATCTGCTTCTTTTTTATCGTTAAAAGTTTTGCTTTGATCTCTATCTGACATATATAAAGTCACCACTGCCATAAGGTTTACTCCACTAATTAGGAATTGGTATGAAAAACGAACCTCTCAAATACTACTTAAACAATTAGTAATTAACAAGACCTATTTGTTATTTAAATCAGTTTTCTAGAAAATAATTTTTACCAGAGTACCGCTTTCATATTCGAATATTGACCCCTCAAGTAGAGTAAGAGGTATTCACCAATTCCCAAAAAGCGCTGATTTGAGGCGTTTTCAAGCGCTTTTTTAAACAGATAATCCCCAAGTCAAAGGGTTTCGGCATTACCTTCGCCCCCAAGATTTGTAGTTTATTTTTTACCGGACTCAATTCAATAACAGGCTCAGGAATTGCACCAACGCCACATCCCAAAGCAATAATGCTTAACATCGCTTCATGCCCTGCAACTTTAGCATATACCAGCGGATTAATTTCCATTTCCTGAAACCAGCTTGAAACTCTCTCATATGCTGGTCCAGACTCAGGTAAAACAAAAGGAACTTTCCCCCACTCTATTTTTTTTTCACTTAAAAAGTGTGAAAAATGAGTAAGTTGTTTTGGAGCAACCAGTTGAAACGGTACAAATTGCATATGTTTAAATTCAAACTTACTGTTTTTTTTATTCTCCGCCACTGCAAATGCAAAATCGACTTGCTGCTCACTGATTTTATGGTAGGCATTAGCCACATCGCCTGTTTCCAGCACTATATCGATAAAGGGGTGAAGTGCTCTGAATTGCTCTATCAATTTGGGTAAATAAAGATGAGCAGCAGTTACAGTACAATATATGCTGATTCTGCCGGTTAATTGATGTTTATCTTGAGAAAAATCTTGCTTCAGGAACTGCCAATCAGTTAATACTTTTTCCGCAAAGAGGCGCATCCGTTTGCCGGCGAGAGTTAATTTAACGCTTCTATTGTCTCGTTCAAAAAACTGTTGTCCAAATTCAGACTCCAGCCTTTGAATTACTCGACTCAAAGTAGAAGGTGTCATGTGCAAATACTGGGCTGTACGATTAAAGTGTAGATTATCACTTAAATGGATAAATACCTGTAAATCTTTAATGTTCATAGATCACACCCAATTCATACCTAAATTATTAGTGAAAGCATAATTGATATTTCATTTTTTGCAACACTAAGTTTCATTTATATCAATTTACGCAACCAATTGTTGGCGCTACACTCTTATTTACTCTATTAGCAGACTACTTGTAATAATCAGAAACAATTAGCGATGAGTTAAGCAATTTTGTTTCATTTTTAGCTGAATATCTTTTTGACTTAATAGGAATCACCCAATGGCAAATTACTTTAATACACTAACTTTAAGACAACAATTGGCTCAATTAGCCGTTTGCCGTTTTATGGAAAAAGACGAGTTTGCACAAGGATGCGATTTTCTTAAAAACAAAAAAATTGTCATTCTTGGTTGTGGTGCGCAAGGTTTTAATCAAGGGCTAAACATGCGAGATTCTGGCTTAGATGTGGCTTATGCACTTCGTCAATCAGCAATTGATGAAAAAAGAACTTCGTGGAAACGCGCAACAGAAAATAAGTTTGAAGTGGGAAGTTTTGAATCACTTATACCTCAAGCCGATCTGGTTTATAACCTTACTCCCGATAAACAACATGCCAATGTTGTTGAAAAAGTTATGCCACTGATGAAACAAGGTGCGACTCTGGCTTATTCACACGGCTTTAACATTGTCGAGGAAGGCCAACAAATTCGCTCCGATATTACTGTCGTTATGTGCGCTCCCAAATGTCCAGGAACAGAAGTTCGAGAAGAATATAAGCGTGGCTTTGGTGTTCCAACACTCATCGCTGTACACCCTGAAAATGATCCACAATCTGAAGGTTTTGATATTGCTAAAGCCTTAGCATCAGCAACAGGAGGAGATCGTGCAGGTGTATTAGCTTCTTCTTTTGTGGCAGAAGTAAAATCTGATTTAATGGGTGAACAAACCATTCTTTGTGGCATGCTACATACCGGTGCTGTACTAGCCTTTGATAAAATGACAGAGCAAGGTATCGATGCTGCTTATGCAGGAAAACTGGTTCAGCAAGGTATGGAAACTATCACGGAAGCCCTTAAGATAGGCGGTATCACACATATGATGGATCGTTTGTCAAACCCAGCAAAATTACGAGCAAACGAATTAGCAGAAGAAATAAAAATATTGACCCGCCCATTATTCGAAAAACATATGGATGACATTATTTCTGGTGAGTTTTCTTCCAATATGATGCAAGACTGGGCAAATAACGATCAAAACCTACTTCGATGGAGGGAAGAAACAGGTAAGACCGGCTTTGAAAATGCCCCAGAAAGCAGTAACGAAATCGATGAGCAAACTTATTTTGATCAAGGAGTTTTCTTGGTTGCCATGATTAAAGCTGGCGTAGAACAAGCATTTGAAGTCATGGTTGAAGCTGGAATTTTACCTGAATCAGCCTATTATGAATCGCTTCATGAAACGCCACTAATTGCTAATACCATTGCACGCAAACGCCTTTATGAAATGAATGTTGTGATATCTGATACCGCTGAATACGGAAATTACTTGTTTGCCAACACAGCGATTCCTCTTTTGAGAGAAAAACTTATGCCAAAATTGACCACTCAAGAAGTTGGTATTGGTTTAGAGCTAAAGTCAATGAGCGTTAATAACCAAGCATTAGTGTCTGTGAACGACTCAATTCGTAACCATCCTGTTGAAGTGATTGGAAAACAGTTAAGAGCCTACATGACCGCTTTAAAACAAATTATTTAACAGAAATTTAAATCAGCAAGTT
>JAUIHB010000384.1 GCA_030432465.1 Gammaproteobacteria bacterium | reverse complement strand
GGACAACTCACCACGCTTTTCTTTATAAGCCATCAGGGCTTGAGTAACTGAATTTGTAAACTGCTCCGACTCATTCGCCAAATCTTCAATAACTGCAACTTTTTCATTATTGAACCAAATACTTTCATCATCAATCATTAATACCGCTTCGACATGAGGAGTCGAAGTTGTACTTGAATCAGGCAACTTAATAAATTTAGCATTTTCAAGCCTCTCAGCGTCACCAGCATTCAGTAACAAGAAAAAAACTAAAATAGTAAAAATATCCATCAGCGCAACTAAATTCAGTTTCGTTGCAAAGACGGGTTTCTTTGGCACACTAAAACCAAGATTTGATTTATTTAAGCTTGAATTAACCATATTATTTAATACTTGTATCTGCCAGAGAAATTTCTGGAAATAATTCAACTTCAACTAAGTTTGCTGCAATAACTGTTTTATGAGACTTCACTGTGTCCATAGTTGAAACCAATGTTTGGTAATCAATATCAGGATCCGAAAATATAAGAATATCTCGCTTATCCGTTAACTGTTGTTTCACTTCTTGTAATACCAGTGACAATCGCTGAAAATCAAAAACTTCAATATCATCAACTGTTTTCATAGGTATTGTTTGAATCAAAACGTTACCAGGGTAAAAAACTTTAACGCCTTCTTTAGTTAAAACAACTTCTAATTGCGAAGGAGTTTCACCTGAACTTGTAGTGCTTGGCGACAAATCTGGTAATTTAATTTCATGTACCGTAATTTGAGTAAAAGTCAAGCTCAACAGCATAACAGGAACTAAAACGATCATTAAGTTCATGAACGAGGTTACATCAAGTTCTGCATCTTCGAGTTTTTTATTTCTAAAATTAAGCGCCATATCAGCCTCAGCTTTTTTCCGACTCTTGCGGTGTTTGCTCAACGATAGCTTGTTCAGCAACCGGAGCACCGGCATAAATTGCTCTGTTATAAGTCATAATGTTCAAAAATTTAACAGCTGCCATTTCAATGCTTGTAACAATAGCCGCAGTTTTATTTTGTAAAATTGAATGAAAAGCTAATAATGGAATAGCAACAATCAAACCAAACGCTGTCGTATTCATTGCTACAGAAATTGATGCAGATAAAAGTGAAGATTTTTCTGCAGGGTCAGCACTTGCCACAGCAGTAAACGCACCGATTAAACCAATGATTGTACCTAACAAACCTAATAAAGTCGCGATATTAGCAAGTACAGATAAGTAACCAGTACGTGACTCAAAGCGAGGCATAGTTTCCAGCATGCCTTCACTCATAGAATGTTCAATATCAGCTCTATGTTTGGTGACTTTCATCATATCCAAACCACATCCAATAACGCGCGTGACAGGAGCAGAATTTTCTCTTGTATAAAGTTGCATTTTTTCTAAATCAGAAGTTCTCAGTAAAGGTAAAAAGCTTTCAAAAGCTTTAATATTTCTCATTTTTTCACGAGAAAGATACAACCAACGTTCTAAACTAATAATTAAACCAATCGCAAGTACAAAAGAAATAGGATAAATAAAAACCCCACCTTCTTGAAAAAACTTAACTAAAGTACTGTAAAAATCTGACATGATGACCTCATTAATTCTCAGTTTTAATAATAGAATTCTGTTCTAAATTTAATTCTTGATAGATAGCTGTTGAGCGACGCATAACATTTCGGTCAACTAAATCTAAAGTTCTATCGATTTTATCGCTAATTTGCCACTGCAATTTATCCGGAGTCCCAATACCATCCCATGGAATAAAATAACTCACAGAAGGTTGTTCTTTATCGCCAATGAAACTAGATTCCAATAAAATTCTCGTAGGTTCCTCATCTTTTTTTGTTACTTTCTTTTCTTCTTCCGCAAAAGCAAAAAAAGCAACGCCCCCCATAAATAAAACAAATATTTTCATAATAAACTTAGAGAACATAAACAATTTATTCATTTTCATGATCCTCCTTTGCTTTCATTATCTTTATTTTCTTGAGCAATTCTCGCTAATATAACGGCTTCTTTTTGTTTTGCATCTTGCTCAATATAGTTAGCTTGCTGAGTTCGCTGTTGAATATCTGAAAGCCAGCTAGTTACCATTTTAGCGGCTCCACCAGCGAGTAACTGGTAGGCTTCCATATGCTTCTGGGCAATTTTGGGTTGATTCAAATAAACATCATAAAGAATTGATAAATTTAAGTGGGCTTCAGGAAAATCAGGCCAAGTTTTCAGTGCTTTAGTATAAGTAACCTGTGCATGTTTAAATAGACCAAGCTCTCTTTGTGTTTTGGCTAATTTAATATAAGCATTAACATTATTATTATTAATTTCAATCGCTTTAGCATAATCAATTAATGCATCTTCCGAATGTTTTTTAAGCTTTTTAATATCACC
>JAUIHB010000085.1 GCA_030432465.1 Gammaproteobacteria bacterium | reverse complement strand
TACTGGCGGCTATGTTTTGAAGTACTATGCCGGCGCCGTCTACTGCTGTAGTGGAGTCTTACCCGCACCAATCGAATCTAAGTCGGTCGAGCTCGACACATGGATCAGTACGCCCGCCGGACAGTTTCTTCTGACGAGTGTCGATGCCTCGCTGCGCACGAACCTCAAAATGCGCATGCGACAAGCAAGTGACAAGGTGAGATTGGCGGCAGGCCAGCCGCGCAAATTGGTGAATAAAGTCTTCAAGCTTTGTCAAATTCCCCCGTGGTGGCGTGATTCCTTGCCAATATTTTGTTTGGGCGACGAGATTATTGGTGTGGTAGACAGGGCTGTGAGTCGCGAGAATTGCACCGATAAAGCCCACCAGGGCACGATCATTAAGATCGATTGGGTGCCGCCGGTTGCCGCCGATCACACCTTTCGTTATCGAGAGGGCAGTCAAAACAGCGATACATTAGATTGAGCTGTTCGGGTCTTTCTGGTAGTCTGAATCCCCATTCTGATGTGGTGTTTGACAGGAGGCTTCCGCGCGATAAGCGCTGCTAAACTGCCGACATCGCGCCTTTCTTTTTATAAGGGTTAGGGCTGTCATGACGCGATATGTCTTCGTCACAGGTGGGGTGGTTTCTTCTCTCGGCAAAGGAATTGCAGCAGCCTCGCTCGCCGCAATTTTGGAAGCTCGCGGAATAAAAGTCACATTGTTAAAACTAGATCCCTATATCAATGTGGATCCCGGGACCATGAGCCCGTTTCAACACGGCGAAGTATTCGTGACTGAAGACGGCGCTGAAACCGATTTGGATCTGGGGCATTACGAGCGCTTCACGCGCACGACCATGCGCCGCAACAATAATTTCACCACTGGCAAAGTCTACTCAGAAGTGCTTCGTAAAGAACGCCGCGGCGATTACTTGGGCGGCACGGTGCAAGTCATTCCTCACATTACCGACGAAATTAAGCGCCGTATCGTACTCGGTGCTGGCGACGCAGAGGTCGCAGTAGTCGAAATCGGTGGCACTGTTGGTGACATCGAAAGCCAACCCTTTTTAGAAGCGGCGCGTCAGATGCGCATTGAACTGGGTATGTCGCGCGCGATGCTGATGCACCTTACGCTGGTGCCCTACATCGCAACTGCTGGCGAGATCAAAACCAAGCCGACGCAGCACTCAGTGAAAGAGCTACGTTCTATTGGTTTGCAGCCCGATATCTTACTGTGTCGTTGTGCGGTAGAAATCGACGAAGGCGCGCGCAAGAAAATTGCACTTTTCACCAACGTTGAAGAGCGCGCTGTTATTCCGCTCCTCGATGCCGAGTCGATTTACTTGGTGCCCAAGCATCTGCATGACTGCAAGCTCGATCAAGTTGTGGTGGAACGGCTTGGCTTACAGTGCCCTCCAGCCGATTTATCGGAGTGGGACGATGTGGTTCAGCGCGAGTTTGCCAAAGATCGCCCGACCGTAAAAATCGCGATGGTCGGGAAATACATGAATTTGCTCGACGCCTACAAGTCTTTGAACGAGGCTTTGAAGCATGCGGGCCTACAAACACTGAGCTCGATAGAAATCGATTATATCGACGCTGAACAAATCGAAGAGCATGGCACCGCGGTTTTGGAACACGCCGATGCTATTTTGGTGCCAGGCGGCTTCGGTGACCGTGGCTTCGAAGGCAAGATAGCGGCGGTACAGTATGCTCGTGAGAATCGCATACCTTTCCTTGGGATCTGCCTGGGAATGCATGTCGCGATGATTGAATTTGCGCGCAATGTTTTGGGTTTGACCGAGGCCAACTCGACTGAGATGGATCCCAGTACACCTGACCCCGTGATTGGCTTGATCACTGAATGGATTAATCCAGATGGCACAACAACTCAGCGGTCGGCAACTTCCGATTTGGGCGGCACGATGCGCCTAGGGGCTCAGCCCTGTCATTTGGTAGAAGGCTCGGCGGTTCGCGACTTGTATCAGGCAGAAACTATAGAAGAGCGTCATCGTCATCGATACGAAGTGAACGAAAACTACGTATCGCAACTACAAGAAAGTGGTTTGGTCATTTCTGGGCGTTCAAGCCTGAATAACTTAGTTGAAACGGTTGAGCTTGCCGATCATCCTTGGTTTGTTGCAGTACAATTTCACCCTGAATTCACATCGACTCCAAGAGATGGCCATCCCTTATTTACATCATTTATTCATGCCGCAAGAGAAGCAAAAGAGAGCGAGGAAAGTTAATTATGCAAATAAGTGGATTTGATATTGGGCTTGATAAGCCTTTCTTTTTAATTGCCGGTCCTTGCGTGATCGAAAGTGAGCAGTTGGCATTAGATACCGCGGGTTACATGAAAGAAGTTACTGAGCGGTTAGGCATCCCTTATATTTATAAATCCTCGTTTGATAAGGCTAATCGCTCTTCTCATAGTAGTTTTCGTGGTCCAGGGCTAGAGAATGGCTTAAAGATATTAAGCAAAGTTAAGCAGCAAATAGGGATTCCTGTTTTGACTGATGTTCACGAAGATACTCCATTTAACGAAGTTGCTGATGTTGTTGATGTGATGCAAACCCCTGCTTTTTTATGTCGCCAAACCAACTTTATTCAGCGGGTTTGCGAGCCTGGAATCCCGGTAAATATTAAAAAAGGTCAGTTTCTTGCTCCTTGGGATATGATTCATGTGGTGGAGAAAGCAAAAGCGACAGGTAACCAAAATATTATGGTTTGCGAAAGAGGTGCTTCTTTTGGATATAATAACCTTGTCTCAGATATGCGTAGTTTAGCTGAAATGAGAAATACAGGTGTTCCGGTAGTTTATGATGCAACTCATTCTGTTCAATTGCCGGGCGGGCAAGGCACTACTTCTGGTGGTCAGCGTCAACATGTACCTGTTTTAGCGCGTGCAGCTATGGCAGCAGGTATATCAGGTTTATTTATGGAAACTCACCCTGACCCTGAAAAAGCCAAAAGTGATGGACCTAATTCATGGCCAATGTATGAAATAGAAAACTTGTTAATTACTTTGAAAGAAATTGATTCTGTTGTTAAAAAGCACGGCTTTGTGGAAGTAAGTAAATAATAAAATCTGTCCATGAAGTGATTATTTGATGATGAAGTTTCATAATTGCGAAATGGTAAACAGGTAAGAAATTGGTATATAAATCGATATTAAGTTGAATAAAAAATTAAATTGAGGTTGTTAGGCATGAGTAAAATTGTCGATATTATCGGAAGGGAAGTGCTAGATTCGCGTGGTAATCCAACAGTTGAAGCTGAAGTGATTTTAGAAAGTGGTGCTACTGGAGTAGCTTGTTCACCATCAGGTGCATCAACAGGTTCTCGTGAAGCGTTAGAATTACGTGATGGAGATAAAGCAAGATATTTAGGTAAAGGCGTTTTAAAAGCCGTTGCTAACATTAATAATACAATTAAACCTAAGTTAATTGGACAAGATGCCAATGCGCAAGCAGAGGTTGATCAACTGATGCTTACGCTTGATGGTACTGAAAATAAAGCTGAATTGGGTGCTAATGCCATTTTAGCAGTATCTTTGGCAGCAGCAAAAGCTGCCGCATTAGATAATAAAAAACCTTTATTTGCGCAAATCGGTGACGGGGTAATGTTACCGGTACCTATGATGAATATTATCAATGGTGGCGCCCATGCTGACAATAACGTTGATATTCAAGAGTTCATGATTTTACCCGTAGGTGCACCAACTTTTGCTGAAGCTCTACGTTATGGTACGGAAATATTTCATGCGCTAAAAGAAGTGTTAAAAGCTAAAGGTCTAAGCACCGCTGTTGGTGATGAAGGAGGATTTGCTCCTGATTTGGGTTCTAATGAAGAAGCTGTACAAGCAATTGTTGAAGCGGTAGAGAAGGCCGGCTATAAATTAGGTGAAGATATTTATTTAGGTCTGGATGTAGCAAGTTCTGAATTTTACAAAGATGGTAAGTATCACTTGGCTGGTGAAGGTAAGTCACTAACTTCTGAAGAGTTTGCTTGTTATTTAGAAGACTGGGTTAACCGCTATCCTATTATTTCTATTGAAGATGGAATGGATGAAGGGGATTGGGATGGTTGGAAGATACTTACTGAAAAACTTGGTGAGCGAGTTCAATTAGTTGGCGATGATCTATTTGTGACTAATACGAAGATTTTAGCTGAAGGAATAGAAAAGAAAGTTGCTAATTCAATTTTAATTAAAGTAAACCAAATTGGCTCTTTAACAGAAACTTTAGCTGCGATTGAAATGGCACATAAAGCAGGTTATACCGCTGTTGTATCGCATCGTAGTGGTGAAACAGAAGACACGACGATTGCTGACTTGGCAGTAGCAACTAGCGCTGGTCAAATTAAAACCGGTTCTCTTTGTCGTAGTGATCGCGTTGCCAAATACAATCAACTATTGAGAATTGAACAACAATTAGGAGATAAAGCGGTTTATCCTGGCAAAAAAGCCTTTAATTGCCTGTAAATCGCGGTATGATATAAGGTAAGTGCTACACTTGCCTTATATCATTACTATGAAAGTCTTGTTGTTATGAAAGTTTTGGGTTTAGTTTTTATTGTGATTATCATGAGCCTCCAATACCGAATTTGGTTTGGTGATGGGAGTGTTCGTGAAATTGAGCAGTTGAGTCAAAAAATTAGTGAACAACAAGAACAGAATTTACTATTAGAAACGCAAAATAAATTACTCAAGCAAGAAATTACCTCACTCCGTAAAAATCCTCAATTGCTTGAAGAAATAGCGCGTGAAAAGTTAGGTTTAATCAAGCCTGATGAAACTTTTTATCGAATTATTCCTAGTGAAACAACGCCATAATTAGAGTACTTTTAAGCTATACTTAAGCTCGATATCGTTTACTTATAAGGAAAACCAATGCCACTCGATTTATCTTTCATTCAGGGGACTACTGTGATTATTCCTGCTGCAGGTATTGGTCGTCGAATGGGAGGAGAAGTTCCTAAACAGTACTTGAAGGTTTCCGATGAGTATATATTGGATATTACGTTGGAGAAATTTCTTTCCTATAAGGAAGTTGAACTTATTGTTTTGGTTGTTTCACCAGACGATACGTATGTCCAGAAATTAAAGCATATTAATAACGATAAAATAGTTCTTATTGACGGGGGAGCTGAAAGAGTTGACTCTGTATTTAATGCTTTGAAATTTTTATTAGATAATGTTTTGCCAGATCACATGCCAGTCATGGTACATGATGCTGCGCGACCTTGTATAACACATGGTGACTTGGATCTATTATTAAAACAATTTTTAGAGTCAAGAGAGCCTTGTTTATTGGCGGCACAAGTTGTTGATACATTACAAGAAATCGACACTAATAACCAAGTTTTCAAAAGGTTGAATAGGCAACATATTATAAGAGCAATGACTCCGCAGATTGCTGAATTTGGAGATTTAAAAACAGCGATTAAGCAGGCACTTAAGGAAAATATTGAAATTACCGGTGGAGTTAGTGCATTAACCCATGCTGGACACCAAGTCACAGCTGTTATTGGGCGTAGCGATAATATTAAAGTAACCTTGCCTGAGGATCTTTTATTGGCTGAGTCGATTATTAAGCACACAGAACAATAATTTTTTAGACGCAGATTAATTTTTAATATCAAGAGTCAATTGAGGTACTGTTACCAATCGACTCAATAATACCTGTCTAGTTTCTTTTCAAACGAGTTGCAGTAAATCTAGTTGCAAATAATTCGCATTTCGACTACTATCAGCAGTACTGGAGTAGTTAAATTTTATATGTGGGACTAATCAATTAAGTCCGTTATTGGAGAAATGCAAATGAGCCACTGCTTAGCTGATGTTAATGTGAAACAAAAAGTGAAAGTTATTAGTGTCGGCTCTGCTAAAAGCTTGTTTCGTAAGAAGTTATTAGCAATGGGGGTGACTCCTGGCATTGAGATGAACGTCAATCGTAAAGCGCCTATGGGAGGACCTTTAGAGTTATCTTTGAGGGGGTTTTCTTTAAGCTTGAGACGTAGCGAAGCACAAAATATCCAAGTTGAACTGATTGAAGCGATTAGTTAAAGGTCGCTAGATTTTTCTTGAATATTGTTAGTTTAACCTCATTAAATTACCTACTTATTAATTCTTTACATTTTTCAGGGCTTTCCCTGTTTCTGAAGTTGATCAATTAAATATGCCTAATCAACCAACTATTGCGCTATGTGGTAACCCTAATTGTGGTAAGACTACCATTTTTAATTTATTGACAGGCTCGCGGCAAGAAGTCGGAAATTGGCCTGGAGTGACGGTAGAGCGTAAATCAGGAGAATTCAAGCTTAATAAAGAGTTTGTTGAAGTTGTTGATTTACCTGGAACTTATTCATTAGATGTTGTTGATGAATCAGTTGCTTTAGATGAAAAAGTTGCACGTGATTTTATCGTTAACACACCTGTTGATTTAATCGTTAATATCATTGATGCTGCTAATATTGAACGCAATCTATACTTGAGTACCCAGCTGTTAGAATTAGGCAAACCGATGGTTGTGATCCTCAATATGATGGATGTAGCACAATCAAACAAGATAACTATTAACATCGATAAGCTTTCTGAAAAGTTGGGTTGTCCTGTTATTCCTATGAACGCGCGTAAAGCTCAAAAACCTGATGAGCTAAGAGCTCAACTTTATCAATTTGCAACGAGCTCGCTTACTGTAGAACCTCTTCAGCTTGAGTTTGATGGTGCACTTAAAGAAACCTTTGGAGCAGTTAAGACTTTAATTAAAGACTACGCTGAGCAGCATAGAATTAGTGTAAGCTGGTTGGCACATAGGATACTTGAAGCTCCAGACTTTAGTTTATCAAAAGAGCTGGATCCAAAAATTTCTGAGTTGCTTCAACCTTTGCAACAAACTTACGGCGATGATATTGATATTGCAATAGCGGAAGCTCGATTTAATAAAATTATCGAGTGGGTTCAAGAGTGTGTTAATAAGTCAGGAGAAGTCTCCAGAAATATTTCTGTTAAGTTAGATAAGCTATTTTTAAATAAGTACCTTGGTGTTCCATTATTTTTATTTATAACTTATTTGATGTTTCTTTTTACTATTAATGTTGGTGGCGCATTTATAGATTTTTTCGATCAGAGCGTAGGGGCCATTTTAGTTGAAGGCGGTAGTATTTGGTTGAACTCATTAGGTTTACCTGACTGGTTAGTGACTATTGTTGCTAATGGAGTAGGAGGTGGTATTCAAGTAGTATCAACTTTTATACCGATTATTGCTAGCTTATATCTATTTTTGTCTGTTTTGGAAGATACCGGTTACTTAGCGCGTGGCGCGTTTGTTATGGATCGCTTCATGCAGTCTATAGGATTACCTGGAAAATCTTTTATTCCATTAATGGTTGGTTTAGGTTGTACTGTTCCTGCTATTTATGCAACTCGGTCACTGGAGTATCATAAAGACAGAATTATGACCGTGTTAATGAGTCCATTTATTTCTTGCGGAGCAAGACTCCCTGTGTACATTTTGTTTGGTGCAGCATTTTTTCCTGATAGTGCACAAAACTTAGTTTTTGCCCTTTATCTAATTGGTATTGCTATCGCGATATTAACGGGGTTAATGCTGAAGAGTACTTTACTGCAAGGTGAAAACTCGCCTTTCGTCATGGAATTACCTGCATACCATTTACCCAATTTACGTAATGTTGCTACTAAAACATGGGAAAAACTAAGATCATTTGTGTTGGGTGCTGGAAAACTAATTATATTGGTTGTGATCGGATTAAGCTTTTTAAACTCTCTAGGTACTGATGGTAGTTTTGGGAACGAAAATAGTGAAAAGTCCGTTCTTACCAATATTGGTAAAAGCATAACGCCTATTTTTGAGCCCATGGGTGTCCAAAAAGATAATTGGCCAGCAACGGTTGGAATTTTTACAGGTTTATTTGCTAAAGAAGTAGTTGTTGGTACTATTGATGCGCTGTATACCAGCCAGATTGTTAGCGATGTGGCAGAAAAAGATGAGCCCTTTAATCTAAGTGAAAAATTAACGGATGCATTGAAAACCATACCAGTAAATTTAGGGGCAGTACCGGCAAGTTGGAAAGATCCTGTTGGTATGGATGTTGGTGATGTGAAAGATTTGGATTCTGTTGCTAGTGAACAAGAAGTAAACCGTAATTTGTTTGAGGTATTACAAGGCGCTTTTGCAGGTACTTTAGGCGCATTTTCTTATTTATTGTTTATATTACTCTACTCTCCATGCGTTTCTGCTCTTGGTGCAACCTATAAAGAAACAGGAGCTAAGTGGACGGTCTTTACAATATTGTGGACGACTTTTTTAGCTTACAGCCTTGCTACTATTTGTTATCAACTAGGTCAGCTTTCAACGCAGCCAATTGTTGCATCGAGTTGGATTTCCTTTTTTGTTGTTTTGCATATTGCTAATTTTGTGTACCTTAAATATAAAGGCAATCAGTTTCATGGTAAACGTCCTTTGACTATTCAGGTAGAAAGTTAATGTTAATGGATATAAAAAAATTATTGATTGAGCGTGAACAAATGACACTAACCGATTTGTCTCGGCACTTTTATGTTTCAGAGTCTGTTATGAGTTCAATGATGGATAAATGGATTAATAAAGGTAAAGTTTCAAAAGAAGAACAAAGTGGTTTATGTGGAACGAGTTGTGGTTCATGTAGTGAGTCAAGTGAAGTTAAAGTTTATTATCGCTGGAGAAAAGTTGCACAGAAGCCTATATTCACACAACAAAAATAAGTTTTATCGCAGCGGTTAATTATTTTCTAGCGATTGAGCAATACTTGTAAGTTCAATCCTAATTCAGTTGAGTAACCAATACTTTTACTAATTACTTTTCCTTTGTTGGATATTAAATAATAGCTAGGAAATGCCGTAATTTTATATTGCTTTCTGACTGATTCCGTACCTAATAAGACAGGCATCGTGAGTTGGTGTTGGGCAAGAAACGCATCAACTTCTTCTATTGAATTCCAGTCGAGGGCTATAGTAATAATATTTAGGTTGGCGTATTGAGATTGATTTAAGGATTCTAAGTTATCAATTGATAAATGACAAACTTTACACCAAGGCGCAAAAAAATAAATGAGCGTGTCATTTTTCTGATCATTTAGTTGAAACAGCTGATTTTGACCATTGATGTCTATCAGGTGAAGTGTTTCCTGAACTCTTGAACCTGTCGAGAGAAGCTCTCTAGTTTGCCACCAGAAAATGCCACTAATTAAAGCAACAAGCATCAATATTTGAATTAAAATTGATATAATTTGATTTAATATTTTGGATAAGTTGTTTTTATCAGGCATAAGTTTCAAATTAATTCCAATAAACTAAAGCTAGCGAAAAACCTGAGACTAGTAACCACAAAATAACTCCCTGTAATAGTGCTTTCCATTGTATAAAAGCAAATGTTGTTTTTGTGAAACTTGCACCAATCAAAAATAAGCTGACCGCCATGCCTTTTTTAGCTGTGAAATTGGCAACTTGAGCAAGTTCTTGAATCATCGGTATAAAAGATGCTAATAAACTAGCCAATAAAAAGCCAAAAATAAACATAGGGGGCTTAGCTGATCCAGACTTGTTTTTAAATAGGAACATAGCAAAAAATACTAGCGGTATTATCCATAGTGCGCGAGTGAGTTTAGTTGTTGTGGCTATTTTTATTGACTCTTCTCCATAAGCCGCCGCCGCACCAACCACAGAACTCGTGTCATGGATCCCTAAGGCTGCCCAGAGTCCAAAATCAGCTTGTGACATATGCGTTAAATGCCCAAGTTCAGGGTAAACTAGTAAACCAATTGCGTTGAGTAAGAAAACAATAGAAATTGAAACGATAATATCAATGGGTTTTGCTTTGATTGCTGGTGCTAATGCTGCAATTGCACTGCCACCACAAATGGCTGTTCCGCCAGCAATTAAAAAAGAAAGTTTGTTTTCCACTTTAAAGAGTTTACCAATTAGAAAACCACAAATAAGTGCAAATACAATACTTGAAAGAGTAATCCAGAAGCTGCTTGTTGCTGTCGCTAAAATTTCTTTAAAATTTAAGCTAAAACCAAATATCACCACGCTCCAGCGTAAAATAACTCCAGATGCCCATTGTGTTTTTAACTGGTACTGATGGCCAATAAGTAGCGCATATAATGCACCTAATAATAAGCTTGCACCAATACTAATTATCCCGCTTAGAACAAACACAATTAACAATGCCAGTATAAGTGGGGAGAGCTTTGATGGAATTTCTAACATACAACTGAAATACCGCAGATGAAATTGTTAACAAATGTTTGTAGGTAAGTATTATAACGGTAAAGTGCTGATAAAACACAGCCTTAACCTCAAAAGCCTCTACCAGTTTTCACTTGTCATTCATCGTGAACTGGTGTTATAGTAATATACTACACCATTGTGCAGGATTGGTGACATCAGCAACAAGAGAACTATGACGCTATGAAGTGGAATGATCAAACACCAATATTTAAACAGCTTAAAGAAAAAGTTGTGGAGCTAATTATCGATGGCGAAGTTGAAGAAGGTGAAGCAGTTCCCTCAGTTAGGCATGTTGCCGCTGAGTACCAAATTAACCCTTTAACAGTTTCTAAAGCTTATCAAGAGTTAGTTGACGAAAATGTATTAGAAAAAAAGCGAGGTCTGGGCATGTTTGTCATGAATGGGGCGAAACAAAAGTTATTTGATGAAGAGCAGCGCTTATTTTTAGAAATTGAGTGGCCAAAAATTTTGACTCGTATTCAACGCTTAGGATTAACACTGGAACAGCTATCAGCAAAGCAATCGCCTGGAGATAAAGTATGACTATGATTATCAATGCTCAAGGATTGAGTAAGAAATATGGAGATTTTCAAGCACTCGATACCGTTGATTTTACCATTGAAAGAGGCAAAATTGTTGGTTTAGTCGGACCTAATGGAGCCGGCAAAACGACTGTATTAAAAGCAATTTTGGGTTTGACTTCTTATCAAGGTAAATTAGAGGTTTTAGGCTTAAATCCTGCAACTCAACGACATGAATTAATGCAAAAAGTTTGTTTTATTGCTGATGTTGCGGTTTTGCCTAAATGGTTAAAAGTGTCTCAGGCAATTGAACTGATTACCAACGTTCATCCGCATTTTAATTTGGAGCGAGCGAAGCATTTTTTATCAAAAACGAAAATAAAGTGGCAGTCAAAGGTTGGTGAGCTATCTAAAGGCATGGTTACGCAATTGCATTTAGCATTGGTCATGTCAATTGAGGCTGAATTACTGATTTTAGATGAACCAACATTAGGCTTGGATATTCTTTATCGTAAAGAGTTTTATAATCAATTGCTTACAGAGTTTTTTGATGAAGGACGTAGTATTTTGGTAACAACTCATCAAATTGAAGAAGTTGAGAATTTACTGACGGATTTACTTTTTATTAAGGATGGCAACATAATTCTTAACTCTTCAATGCAAGAAGTGGCAGAGAAATATACAGAAGTTATGGTGACAAAGGATAATGTTCAGCAAGCACTTGAACTTAACCCTATTATGGAAAGAGAAGTGTTTGGAAGAAAAGTTTTTTTGTTTGAAAACGTTGAACGAGATGTTTTAGAGACTTTGGGTGAAATTCATGTTCCGAGTGTTGCTGATTTATTTGTTGCTAAAATGAAGGAGGTTAACTAATGAATAGTTTTCAAGCTTTAATAAAAAGGGAGTTCTGGGAGCATAAACGAGCAATTTTAACGACACCATTAGTTCTCTGTGCAGTTTTTGCTGTATTAATTTTAATTACAAGTGCTGCAGGTGAAACGATTGACTTTGAAAATGGACATCAGATTTCTCTATCAAATCACTTGCCACAAGCCGTTGAGCAGTTTGAATCTATTAGTGAGCAGACTAGAGAAAAATGGATGTCTGGAATTTTATATTCCCCCGTTGTCTTATTTGGACTTGTTAGTTTAATTGTGAGTTTGTTTTTTGCTTTAGGGGCTCTTTATGACGAGCGAAAAGACAAAAGTATTTTATTTTGGAAGTCGTTACCGATATCGGATACACAAACAGTAATTTCCAAGTTTGTCGCAATTAGTGTGCTAACACCGTTGGTTTACGCAAGTGTTGTGGTTATTTTTCAGATAATACTTATGTTTTATGCAACAATACTATCTTGGATTGGTGGTAGCTCAGGAGTATTGATTTGGACTTCAGTTAATTTATTCGGTGTAATAGTTAGTACTTTTTCTACTGTTTTGTTGGCAAGTTTATGGTTAGCGCCAATATGGAGTTGGGCACTCCTTGCTTCTGCTTGGGCAAAGAAAGCTCCATTTTTATGGGCTATTTTACCTGTATTATTATTGGCTTATGCAGAATATATGGTATTTGGCGGTAAAAAGTTTATTGCCATGTTTAGTTCTAGAATATTAGAAGGATTAGCTATTCAAAACTTAAACTTAAATCAACTATTTGGTGAAGGTTCGAGTGATTTGGATATAGAAAGCGTCTGGCATGTACCATTAATGAGTGAGTTCTGGGTAGGCTTACTGGTTGCCACTGTGTTTATAGCAGCAGCTATATATACTAGACGTTTTAGAGATGACACTTGATTTTAAGCGGGATATATGGGATTATTGGTAGGTCTATAAAAGGGTAAAAACAATGGTACTTAATAGAAAAAGTGCGAAAATAACCAGCCGAATAAGTTTATTAATTGCAGTTGCTATGATCACAACAGTATTTGCGGTGGTTCAAACTCACGGTTATCCAATAGATATGATTACAGAAAACGGCATTCAAGTTTGCCGAGCTGGCGTTGTTGATTTAGTGGTAATGCTTTTGTGGTAATGCTTTTGCCACATATTAGTTAGGTTGTTATAAACAGTACTTTAAAAATGGAGCTTTTGGCTCCGTTTTTGTTTAGAGTTATTAAATTATTTAGCTTTTTTAGATAGGTTAGTCTTCGCAAGTTTGAAAAGTGT
>JAUIHB010000084.1 GCA_030432465.1 Gammaproteobacteria bacterium | reverse complement strand
GAGGAAAAGTTTGGACACCTTTTGCATCAATGTAAATGGCTCAATATGGGTGGAGGGCATCACATTACAAGAAAAGATTATGATGTAGAGCTTTTAGTAAAACTTTTGAACAGAATTAAAGACAAATATAATGTTCAAATTATCTTAGAACCAGGGGAAGCTGTCGGTTGGCAAACAGGATACTTAGTTTCTTCTGTGCAAGACATTATTGATAGCAGAGGAATTGACGTAGCTATTTTAGATGTTTCTTTTACAGCACACATGCCAGACTGCTTAGAAATGCCATACAAACCAACGCTACGACAGCAAATTCTTCTAATAACTTCATCCATAAATTATTAACTGCACTTTCTATTAATCCGCTTCTGTCGTACACCGTTACTATTTCAACGCCATCAGGTAAACTCTTTTTTAGCTGTGTCAGCTTTTCTTTAACACCATTGATAGTCTGCTGTGCATTTTCACCAAAACGCATAACAACAATACCACCTACTACCTCCCCTTCACCGTTTAACTCAGCTATTCCTCGCCGCATTTGTGGTCCAATGGTTATTTCAGCTAAATCCTTTAATAACAGAGGGGTTCCATTCTGGTTATAACCTAAAGGGATACTCTCAATATCTTGCCTATTTTTGAGATATCCACTAGCTCTTACCATATATTCAGCCTCAGCCATTTCGATAACTGAAGCACCTATTTCTTGATTACCTCGTTTTATTGCCTGCTGTATGTGAGCAAGCGGCATATCAAAAGCACGCAACTTATCAGGATCAACCTTGACTTGATACTGTTTAACCATTCCTCCCAATGCAGTAACTTCAGAAACACCTGGAACAGTTTGCAATTCATATTTAAAAAACCAATCTTGTAAACTTCTCAGTTCACTTAAGTCATGTTTTCCAGTTTTATCCATCAGTGCATATAAATATACCCAACCAACACCAGTTGCATCAGGCCCAAGCTGGGGTTTAGCGTTATCAGGTAATGAGCCTGATACTTGGCTTAAATATTCTAAAACTCGACTTCTTGCCCAGTAAAGATCGGTATCTTCATCAAAAATGACGTAAACATACGAATCACCAAAGAAAGAATATCCTCTAACCGTCACTGCCCCTGGTACAGACAACATTGCAGTTGTGAGTGGATAAGTTACCTGATCTTGAACAACTTGTGGTGCTTGCCCGGGATAAGTTGTTTTAATAATAACCTGCACATCAGATAAGTCAGGAATTGCATCAACTGGTGTATTTTTAAGTGCATATCCCCCTACTCCAATGAGTATCAATGTCAAGAGCAAAACAAAAAAACGATTTCCTACAGACCAACGAATTATTGATTCAATCATTTTCAATGCTCCATATTATGATGATGGTATTGCATTGAAGACTCCGAAGGAATTTCTGCTTTTTCCATCCGTTTAAAATCCGAAGTTTTGCTCGATTCGGAATCTATTAAAAATTGAGCCGAAGTCACTATTTTATCATTTTCATATAAACCGGATAAAACTTCAGTATATTCACCATTGGTTTTCCCTAAATTGACTTCAACCGACTTAAATTGATTATCATTAAGAACGAGAACAACTCTATTTTGTTGACCGGTTCTAATAATAGCTTCATGAGGAACTAACAACGCAGATTCACTATTTTCTGAATGAATCACTATTTGCGCAAACATATTGGGTTTTAATAGACGCTCCTTATTTTCAAAACACAACCTTAATTTTACTGTTCTGGTTTTTTCATTCAATGTGGGATAAATATAATCAACTTTTCCTTGCCATTCTTTTCCTGGCAAATAACCTAAAGTCATAGTAACCAGATCGTTAACTTTTACCCATGCAGCTTGTCGCTCAAATATTTCAGCTTCAACCCATACATTTGATAAATCACCAATAGACATTAAAGTTGTCCCCGGTTTGACAAAGAAACCTTCCCTGATATTTAAATTATCTACAACACCATTTTGCGGTGCAAAGAATGTTACATTATGCTGTACTTGACGACTTCTTTTGATTTTATCAATATTTTCTTGAGATAGTTGCAGAGATCTAAGTCTAGCTTCAGCAGCATCAACCAGAGATTGATTTTTTCTTTGCATTGCCAAAAAAAGTTCTTCTTGTGCGTTAATCAGCTCATGGGAATAAATTTCATATAAAGGCTCACCTTTTATAACGGGATCACCTGCGGACTTGACTGAAAGCTTTTCAATCCAGCCTGAAACTCTGGGATGAATATGAATTAGTTTATCTTCGTCATATTTAACGTAACCAACTGTCACTATTTTCAGAGACAACTCACTTTTTTTAACTAAATCAGTTTTAACACCCAAATTATTAATTACCGTTGGTGATATTTTAACAGCACCCTCTTCTTTCTGAATGTTGCTTTCGTCTTCTTGATATACAGGAACTAAATCCATCCCCATAGGAGACTTACCTGGAGAGTCCTTTTTAAAATTAGGATCCATTGGAGCAACCCAATATAATGGTTTCTTTTCAGTATCTTCATTCGAACCATCATTATTACTCGATAGATTCTTATCCCAAAAGCTTAACAAGCCAATGACTGAAGCAGTAATTATACTTCCCAACAGTACACCTATGGCAAAAAAACTTGATTTGTTTTTAAAACTATTCATTACCTATCCTCTCTCGACTAAAAACAACAATCTCATTAAATTTTGTTGCTAATAGATAATTTAAACTAATTAGTGATTTTGCTCTTTCAACTAAAATAACTTTTTGATCAATTTCAGTATCCAACTGTGCAATTCTTGCTCTGACAACCTCTGAAAAATCTCCATCTCCATGTGTATATGCAGTTAACGCAGCTTCTGACTGTTGTTGCATCTGAGACATTAACCTATTTTTATATAACAAAGAACGTTCATTCAATCGTTTTAACTTTTTAAGCTCACTTTTTAATTTGACGATTAAATTTCTTGCAACAAGCCATTTATTTGTTTTTTCACGGCTTGACATTGCTATGGCAGATTTAACTTGTTGATCTTGTTTATTTCCAGTAAACAAAGGTAGATCAAAAGTTATACCTATTGAAAAAAAGTCTGGCCTATTAAGACCCGTTGTTGAATCATCCCGAAAACCATAACTCGCATTGACACCCCATTGTGGTTTATAGTTTTGTTTCGCAATATCTATTTCCATATTTCTCGCGGCAATAATAGGTTCAATTAATTTCATTTCTGGTGTTTTAGATAGTAATTCAAATAATTCATAATCATTATTTAGCTTTTTATCCAAGTCGTTATAAGGTTTAATCAAATTAAACTTTGGTAAAGTATGATTTTTTTCCATTGCTTCTTTTAAATTGCCTACTTCATCATTTTTTCTTTCACCGATAAAAACCGAAGGAGTTGTCCACTTTAATAATTCTTCCTGAGCTGTATCATGCGACTGTTTAATCGTGGTTAACCTGTCATCCAATCGAATAAGTTCCAGCTGTGCTCTAACAACATCTTGTTGTCTAGTTTTACCAATAACAGAGGAGTAGCGAGCTTGAGAAACTTCCACAAGCTGTTCAAATAAAGAACGATTGGAATTGATCAAATGAATTTTTTCACGTGCTAAATAATTGTCCAGCCATAACTGACCAACATTTTTCGCAATCAACTTTTTTCGTTGTTCTATTTGAAAAGCATATTGCTCCCCAAAAAGCTCAAGTTGACGTTGTTTTAATGTTAAGGAATTTCCGCGCGAAAATTGTTGAGATATACCAACTTTTAATTGAGTCATGGCTTCTTGAGAGAAATCAAAAGAGTCCACGGGTAAATTAGCCGCACTGACAGAAAAGTTAGGATCGGACTCAGAAGACGCTGCAACAGCCATAGCATTCGTTGACTGTTGTTGATAGTGACTTCCTTGTATTAATGGATCGTAAGAAATAGCAATTTGAATCATTTTTTCTAAAGCTAGTTCCAATTGATACTGCGTATCATTCAATCTATTATTTTTTACTACTAAAAACTGCGTTTGCTCTCTACTTTTATTATCTGCTAACAAATAAGATCCAGTAGTGCTTAAGGTTGCTAAATTAGCGACTTTTTCTTCTGAAAAGCTGCTGGCTGCTGAATGCCATGAAAAGCCAGTGACAACTAAGCACGATAATAAGTGACGAGTAAACCAAGACAGGTTCATCAAAACTCTCCAAAAACTAAAATTAAACATAACAGGAATGATCTCCCTGTGAATCATAAAAATTTTATGTAATTCACAGCCAAAAGATCTTTAACATAATCTAAAGACGGATCTATCTTGTGTTAACTTAATATTGGAGGTCTAAATAGGCTTTTAGGAAAAGGACTTAGATGGGCAGAAGTTACTGACAACGGTGTACTCTTTATAGGTTTTGTCAGCATAGTAATTTGTGAAGCAGAGAGAATAAATATTACACTAGCATTCATGCTGCACGAGCCATTTTCAGTGCATTTTTCAACGCCAGAACAACAATCGCTAAAGTGCTCTTTTTCTTCTGTATGTAACTCGTTATGCTGCATTTGTGTATGTGTCATTTGATGTGAGTCTACAGCTAGACCAACTGATTCTTGCGGGCTTGTTGATTTAGAATTGTTGATATTATATTCAGAATCAGTCATTGAATGCATTTGCACTCCGTACCTCATCAAACATTCTCTAGCAGACACAGCCGATAGTTGACTCGTAAGAATCAATAATATAATGACTATGTTGAGCAGCTTTTTCATTGTTATCGATAGAATTTCAAACTAATATAACTAATTGATAATAAAGAACTTAGATTTAGCTTGCGGTAGATTTATCAAGCTATACCCAAAGGATACAGCAAAAACTACCTATTTGACTATTATTTCTTCTAGCTCTCCCCTTAAAAGCCACAACTGTGATTACCGACTTCGTCCGTATAAGCAGGCTACATTAACAATTATCTCACACTACGTATATTATCTTTCCAGCTCTGATATAAACCAAATGTCTTCATGGCAGATTCTAAATCATGTTCTTTAACTAACTGCATAACTTGTTGATGTGTATGTCGGCTCCAAGCCACCTCAGTCAAATTAGAAAATCCAAGAATAACTGAAGCTACAATAGCTGAATTACGCTTTAGTTGTAACTGATCGACCTTATCAAAAGTATCCGACTCGGCATGATAGTTTGATGCATAATTCGCATCATCTTGATTAGCAACAATATTAGGAATACCTTGCATCATAAAATCAAAATTATCAGTACCCACCACAGGAACATTGACCTGCGTAAAACTCCCAAGCTCTTTAACAGAATTTAAAAACTGATCTAATTGAGGAGAAAAATCATTACGTCCATTAGTAAAAAAACCATTAATTTTTCCTGTCCCAATATCTAAAATCGCAGCAATAATATGTTTATCTAATTCAGCTAAATGTTTCTTTGTATACCCCCAAGAACCGAATAGTCCTTGTTCTTCACCATTAAATAACACAAAACGAATAGTTCTTTTCGGCTGGATATTCAGTAATTTAATTTGTCTTGCTAAATCAATGACTAACACAGAATTTGAACCATTATCCAATGCGCCTGTGCCTAGATCGTAAGAATCTATGTGTGCACCAACTAAAACATATTCATTTGGAAGTTCATTTCCCTTTATTTCAGCAACAACATTATAAGCCGTATATTTACCACTATCTGAAACGTTCAGGTTTGGTTCAAAAGTTAAATGATTTCCAGTCTTAAGCAATCGCTTAACCTGTAAAGCTCTTTCACGCTCCATGACAATAATCGGTAAATCATTATCAGCACCACGACTTGGTAAATGGCGATACATCAAATTTTTGACCCGAGAAGACATATAAATTAAACCTGTAGCGCCACTCGCAAGACTTCTCTTTTCGATACCAACAGAATCGACATATTCTTGAAAAAGTCCATGTATTCCAGCAACATCATCTAAAATAGGCGTTTCAACTAATAACCATCTTCCTTTCAGATTTTTGTGTTTGCTAAAGTCATTTTCAGTTCCTCGAGCAAGATACGTAAGACCACCAGCCGAAGATTTAGTTGATTTAAGGTTTGAAAATGGCATCGACACAATTTTCGGTGAAAACCTGATATTATGACCTAAAACCATTGCGGTTGCTTTTTGCTCTATCCAGCTACGCGTCATCTCAAAAGGTTCTTTAACAACGCTTATACCTGCTTCCTCAAACTTTGTAACCGCCCACTCAACAGCTTTAAGATTAGCTTCTGTCCCAGTCATTCTACCGCCAATTTTGTCAGTCAACTCTTGTAAGTCTGAAATAATCGGAGTTTCAGCTAACATTGCAGAAACCAAACGCTTCGAGTCTGAGTTATTATCAACACTATGGACAACCTGTGCACAAATAGATGTTGCAAATAAACTACCTAAAATAAAGCTCATTTTAATTATTATTTTCATAAAATCTATCTCAAATATTTTCGCTTTTCTATTGGAGTCCTCTATTTATATAACCAATCAAATAAAGAGTCAAAGAAGTCTTTTTTGTGGATATGCAAAAAAACTAACTAAAATTATGCAATTTTCTTTTTATTAAAAATAAAAACATCGCTGTCGACAAACCTGAAGCAGCGAACAGCATACACATCACCATAATTTGATAACGTGCTGCAATAAGGGGGGATGTACCAGATAAAATCTGTCCTGTCATCATTCCCGGCAGTGAAACTAAACCTACAGCAAACATTGAATTAACTATTGGAATCATGCTTGTTTTAAATGCAGCATTTCTCGCGAGAATATATTCAGTTCCACGTTTTATTTCTGAAAAAAATCGCTCCGCAGCTAAACTAATACTATTCATCGAAGACGCAAAAGTCATACCTGCTAATGGAATAAGGTAGCGCGGCATATACCACTGTGGTAATTGTAATACACCTTGAGTCATAACAACCAAAGCTATTCCACCACCAAAAACTATTGCTAGAAATGTGATAAAGAATAGTTGTTTCCTATTTATCTCCGAGGCTCTTAAAGCTATCCAACAGGAAAACAAAACCATCACTGATAATACACAAAGAATTATCCATGCGTTATCCGACTCGAAAATAAATGCTAAAAAATAACCAACAATCAGTAATTGAATTAACATTCTAAATAAGGAATAAATCGCACTATTTACATCAACAGACCATCGATACAAGATCCATAAAACCATAACTACAGGAATAAATGCGATCAATAAGTTTGGGATAGGTATGGCAAGTACGTTATTACTCATCATTTGCTCTTAATTGACAATTTTGATAATTCAGATACTACAATTTATACTATGAAAAAGTGATGTAACAACTAATTATTGACTGAGTAAAATAGAATCTTTTATGAACATCGGTACTCTATAATTTGTAGCCAAGAATACCGATCATAAAATAAGTAGGTTATATGATTGAATAAAATTCATCATCTTTTAAGGAAAGCAACTGATTGCCCACCACATCAGTAAGCGATAAAGTACTAATAATTTCTGCAAACTGATTTCTACGTTCCTCACTTAATGGTAAATATGGTAGTCGAATCACGGGATCAACAGCTCCTGTTAGAGCCAATGCTGTGTTAAGTGGCATTGGATTGGGTAGTGCAAACAGCCAATCAAAAAGTGGTTGTAATTTTTCATTGATATCATTAGCCGCAGCATCATCCATCAATTTTCTCATTAACCCTGGAACAAGATTAGAAGCAACAGAAATAACCCCATGACTATTAAAACGATGCTTGCCAACAAAACACTCATCATCATTTCCTGACCAACAAGCGATTCCCTGAGCTTCGTAATGCGCGATTCTTTCATTACCAGCACATTCCTTCACTCCAATAAAATTATCGTGATGAGATAGCTTTTCCATCACTTGAGTTGGTATATCCTGACCTGTACGTCCAGGAACATTATAAATAAATGCCGGACCTTTATCTAAATTGAGTTCAATGTGCTTATAAATTCCTGATTCGTCAGTTTTACCATAATAGGGGTTTATTTGCAGCGAAGCATGCATACCCGATGCAAAACCATATTCTGTAGCACGAATAGCTTCACGAGTATTATTACTACCTGTATTTCCAACAATAGTAAGTTTTTCAGCAAATTTATTTGAACTATGTGATATGAGCATCAAATGTTCTTCCCAGTCCAACAAATGCCCTTCCCCAGTTGTACCAGCAACTATTAAACCATCAACCCCAGCTGCAATTTGCTCTTCGACTAATGAATCATATTTGGCAATATCTATTTTTCCATTTCGATTAAAAGGTGTTTTTATTGCGGTAAAAAGACTTTGCTCTCTTATTTTAGAAATATTCATAATTTACACTTAATGGTTGGTTGATACTTAATTTGACTGGCTGATCAGTAATTAATCATTAGTCTGGAAGATATTACGCTGCAAATTGTAGGGTGCGATCTGGTTGATACCAAATAACTTAATGTTATTAATTATCTTATTTTTAAAGCCACAAAAAAGAGGCTAAATTAGCCTCTTTTTTGCTAAACCTATTGTTCAAAACTATTTAATTAGCTGTTTTAGCTTTCACTGACAACTCTGCAAGTCTGCGTGAGTTTTGTAATGATAATAAATCAACTAATATTTTCGCCGTTTCATTAAGTTTTGTATCTTCAACCTCAGTCAACTCGGTGTCTTCATCGATTTCGACAAGCGCTTTTTCGCCTTTTAATTTGCGTCGTTCATTTTCACGTGCTAACTGTTTTTCTTTATCAGCTTTAAGCTCATCCTTACGTGCTTGCAGGTTTAAACTAACAGTCTTTTTCAGACGACGCTTATTAATTTCTTCAATGTCATCAATCAGATATTGGAATTCTTTATCTTTTTCAATACGGCGCAGATGACTTTTAGTTAATGGTTCAAGATGTTCAGTTATATTACCTGCCCGCACATACTCTACAGGGTCTATCACATCCCATTTTAATGAAGCCTCATAACTTTGTTCACCAAATTCATCTCTTGAAAAAGGATCCGGATAAGCTATATCTGGCACAACACCTTTTCTTTGGGTACTTTCACCAGTAATTCGATAAAACTTATTAATCGTTAGTTTGAGTGCACCAAACACGCTATCTTCCGCTCTAAATGTTTGATTTAAATCTAAAACTCTTTGCACTGTTCCTTTACCAAAAGTTTGTTCTCCAACGATCAAGCCGCGACCATAGTCCTGAATTGCGCCAGCAAAAATTTCTGATGCAGAAGCACTAGAACCATTCACAAGCACCGCCAAAGGTCCATCCCACGCAGTTCCTGGGTCGGTATCAGCAAGTAAATCAACATAGCCTCGCCCGCTTTTATCCTGTACAACAGGTCCTTTATCAATAAACAAACCTGTTAATGCTACTGCTTCATCAAGAGCCCCACCACCATTGGAACGTAGATCAATAATAAGACCATCGATTCCTTTGTCTTGCTTCATTTCTTCAATTAGGCCTCGAATATCTCGAGTAGTGCTTCGATAATCTTTTTCACCTTTATGCTTAGCATTGAAATCAACATAAAATTTCGGTAAATCAATCACGCCTACTCTTTGAGCTTTACCATCGGCTTCAATTTCAATAATGTCAGATTTAGCTGCTTGCTCTTCTAGTTTGACCTGTTCTCTAACAATAGAGATAGTTTTGGTTTTACCTGCCACACTACTGTTTGCAGCCTCAACTTTTAAACGAACAATGCTACCCGCATCTCCACGAATTAAATCAACAACATCATCTAATCGCCATCCAACGACATCAACAAGAGGTTCTTTTCCTTGACCTACAGCAATAATTTTATCATCTACCGAAAGTTCTCCTGACTTGTCAGCTGGACCAGCTTCTACAATACGGTTGATTTTTGTATATACATCATCAGACTGTAAAACAGCTCCAATACCTTCCAAAGAGAGTTTCATATCAATATTGAAGTTTTCTGCTGTACGAGGAGAAAAATAAGCGGTATGAGGATCAACAGTATTAGCATAGGCATTCATAAAATAACTAAAAACATCTTCACTATTAATTTGGCTAACCCGTCTCATGGCAGCTTTATAGCGCTTTTCTAAAATATCTCTGGCTTCTTTCCAAGTTTTATCCGCTAGTACTAAATTTAGTGCGTCATTTTTAACTCGTTTGCGCCAAAACTCGTCAAGCTCTTTCGAAGTAACAGCCCAGTTAGAATCTTCTCGATCAAAGTGAAACTCTTCTTTAGCTGAAAAATCCATTTCTTTTTCTAATAAAGAAAGGGCAAATTTATTTCTTTCAGACCAACGCTTTTGGAAAATACTATAGATATGAAATGAAGGTTTTAACCACCCTGTTAGAATCGAATTATCCAAGTTATAACGATACTGTTGAAAAAGCTTAATATCTTCTGCTAAAAAATAAGCTTTATTCCCATCGAGCATATCAATATATTCATCTAAAATTTTGACTGACTGCTCATTGCCTAGCCGAGGCTTATCATAATGGTAATCCGTTATAAATTTAGCAATGTAACGGCTAGCTTGATGATGGGAGGGATTAGGTGACAGATCGAGCATCTTCGGCTCTGCATCAGAATTAACCTCAACAGGATCAGGTGTTTTCGCCTGAACAGAAGAAGAAATAGTTAACGCAATAAGGCTGGTTTTAAAAACAGATTTCAATGACAACATCAATAATAATTCCCAAATAAGTTCTGGCTGTAAGCTTGGTCACAAGTCTTGAGACTGGTACGAAGACTAAATGTTCCTACAATGAATAAATAAATAACGCTAATGTGCTTAAAACTCAAGTAAAACCATGAAAATAGTGTCGAGCTTTGTAAAATAATGTGTAACAGTAGAAGTTTTGGTGATTTTTAAACCAAAAGCCATAAAGTTTATGACTTTTGGAATAATCGGCAAAGTAAAGAATACTTTAATGCTATTTTCAAATATTAGACGAGAAATAGTCTACATAAATGCCTGAATACCTGTTTGGGCACGTCCTAATATTAAAGCATGAATATCATGCGTTCCTTCATAAGTATTCACAGCTTCTAAATTCAACATGTGTCGAATAACATGAAATTCATCACTAATCCCATTACCGCCATGCATATCACGAGAAATTCGAGCAATATCCAGAGCTTTACCACAGGAATTTCTTTTGATTAGAGAAATCATTTCTGGTTTAAAGGCTTTGGCATCAATTAATTGACCAACTCTTAATGCCCCCTGCAATCCCAATGTAATTTCAGTCTGCATATCAGCCAGCTTCTTTTGAAACAGCTGTGTCGCAGCTAACGGGCGACCAAATTGCTTACGATCTAAGCCATATTCTCTAGCTGAATGCCAACAAAACTCTGCTGCTCCCATCGCTCCCCAAGCAATTCCATAGCGGGCCATATTCAAACAACCAAAAGGCCCACCCAATCCTCTAATCTCAGGAAACATATTTTCTTCTGGTACAAAAACATCTTCCATGACAATTTCTCCAGTAATAGACGCACGTAATGAAAATTTACCGTCAATTTTAGGTGCTGAAAGTCCTTTCATCCCTTTCTCTAAGACAAAACCACAAATACGGCCTTCGTCATTTTTCGCCCAAACGACAAAAACATCCGCAACTGGTGAATTAGTAATCCACATTTTCGTTCCATTAAGAATAAAGCCTCCATCCACTTTTTTAGCCTTACTTTTCATACTCGCAGGATCGGAACCACTATCAGGTTCAGTTAAACCGAAACATCCAATCCATTCACCTGTTGCTAGCTTTGGTAAATACTTTTGTTTTTGTTCTTCAGTACCGTAAGCATTTATTGGGTGCATAACTAAGCTAGATTGGACGCTTAATGCTGAACGATAACCACTGTCTACTCTTTCTACTTCTCTGGCGACCAGGCCATAAGCAACATAACTCACACCTGCACATCCATACCCCTCAATGGTTGAACCAAGAAGTCCAAGCTCTCCCATTTCTCGCATTATCTCAGTATCAAAATGTTCCTCTCGATGCGCAAGCTGAACTCTCGGTAACAATTTCTCCTGAGCATAGCTTCGCGCCATATCGCGAATCATTCTTTCATCTTCTGTTAACTGCTGATCCAGCAGTAATAGGTCATCCCAAATATCCAAAGTCATAAGTTGCCGCCGTGATTAATAATATAAGTTAAAGATAAGTTTTATCGTTTTATTATTTTAATAAAGTGTTTCACCAGTATTTTTATCTATAGATTGCTAGTCTAGCCAAAAACTTATCAATACACCAGCATCGAATTAAAATTTGAAAAAGGTCAATTTTTGATAAAATAAGGTGTCTCTTTTAAGATTAAACCTGCTACTATAAACCTTTGATTTATAGATGAATTTAACAAGTAAATATTAGAGTCCCATGAGCTTAAAAATAAGACTTGAAAACTGGCTAAACCAAGAGAAACCAGCACTTAGTTTTCCTATCTGCGATTACGAAAAATTGAGTTATGGAATTAGACCCGGAGATGTCATTCTGGTTGAAGGGCGCAGTCGGGTTTCTGATGTAATCAAGGTCATTTCACAGAGCCGCTGGACTCATTCGGCACTCTATATTGGTCGTTTACATGATATTCAAGATGAAGCTTACCGAGAGAAACTGCGCACTTTTTATGATGCCTCACCGGATCAACAATTATTGATCGAAGGGATTTTAGGTAAAGGAATGATTGTCACGCCACTCACTGACTATGCAAAAGACAATTTAAGAGTATGTCGTCCATCAACCTTATCTGCAAGAGATGCTCAGAATGTTATCGCCTATGCAATAGATAAACTTGGTGTTGGTTATAATATTCGCCAGTTATTCGACTTAGCAAGATTTATTTTTCCTTGGAGGATTCTACCAAGAAAGTGGCGCTCTAGCCTGTTCACGAGAAAGCCCGATGTTGTCACGAAAACCGTTTGTTCCTCATTAATTGCAGACGCATTTTATTCAGTTCAATACCCCGTCTTACCGTTATTTAGAAGGCACGGAAAAACAGGCGTTGAGTTAATTCCAAGAAACACTCGACTTTATACGCCAGCAGATTTCGACTAT
>JAUIHB010000083.1 GCA_030432465.1 Gammaproteobacteria bacterium | reverse complement strand
CATCAGTTAAGAATAACGTTCAGTCATATGGCGAACAAAAGACGCAATTAGTTTTTGTCGACTCGCATAAGTTGAAAAAGTGTGATCGGCATTCTCGATATCATAAATTTTAATATGACCACTTTTTTGTGATATTCTGACTTGCTGTGCTGCCTCGTTAAACAGTAGTTGTCTACCGGGATCTTTAGAAGCAATAAAAAAATTAACCGGTAGGTCTCGTTCCTGTAATAACTGCAAATCTTCAGCTAACTGACTCTGGTTCACTAAATTGAGTTTTTCTGCTATTTTTCGTAATAGCTTGCGTAGTATGTGAAGGCTCTTATTCAATGCAAACTTGGCTAAATATTTAAAGTCTGTTTGTCCACTAAAAACTTTTTTCCATTTAGTGGGGCTTAATAAGCTTTTTCTATATTGCTCAGCATCTCTTGCGAGCTCCTGATTGCTTGCATTAAAAATTTCAGCGCCTTTACGGCGATAAAATGCTAGAGGATTGATCATAATAATTTCTTTGAGTGATTTCAAATCAGGTGATTCTAATGCCGTATGGAATGAATTGTGAGCTCCTGAACAAAGGCCAGCTAGGCTGATTGTTTTGAAGCCATGTTGTCTTTGCATAAAATCAATAAAGAGAGTGATATCCTGTGTTGAACCTGCCGGGTAAGGATCGTTTTCTTCTTGAGAAACCCCATTGAAACTGTCGCCTAAATTACTCATATCAAAGCGTACATTTGGGAAACCTGCTTGTGCTAAAGCTCTGGTTAACTCAGTATAAATTCGATTGGGGCCGACACGGTGGACGGCTCCTGAGTTAGTAAAAATAATTAAATGTTCTTTACGCCGGGCAGATAGTGATTGGCAGAGTATCCCCATCAAATGAGACTCAGGATCAAAACAGATAGTTTCTGAAATATCCTCTTTTGTGCATTGAGCAATATTGGCATTGTTGAAATTTTCAATTGATAGCGAGGTACTTTGTTGTTTAGGATTCTGTGCTAACAGCCAATCCTTTATCTTATATAGTGTCTCAAATGGTACTTTGGTATTTTGTGGTTCAGCCATCATGCCGTTATAACCTGCGGTTACCATTCTTTCTACTAATGGAATTTTTATTTCATTGAGTGTTTCAACTAGCTTTTGTCCATTTTGTGCTTCTTCACGATCCACCACTAATATGCTTTCTGAAACATGATAATGCTGCTTTAACAGGTTTATCTGAGTTAGTGCCGCAGATGTTTCATTTGAAATAATAAAGCCGCCACTATCGAGAAATTCTTTTGTTGGTTTATTTTTTATTTGAGGATCTGAATGAGAAGCCAGTTTTTCCAGTGCTTCGAGTTCTCTGACGTACGCCCGTCCTTTAATACAAGGAGCCCATAAAACTAATTGTTCAACATTATTTTCTGCACAATAAGCAGCCGCCAGAGTGGCACCTAAACGAATACCAATTAAAACGATTTTTTTTACATTGCTTTGTTGTTTTAAATGATTAATAACTGAGTGAATATTTTGTTTAAACGTTTCAATTCTTTCAGGGCTATGTAAATCTGAAAAAGAATCTCCAGTACCATGATAGTCAAACCGTGCACAGGCAAAACCTTGATCAGCCAGGATATCAGCAAGATGTCTGATACTTCGGTGAGAATGAGTGTATTCATAACCAAAGGGAGGACAAATGACAACTCCTGTTTCGTTTAGTGATTGCTCTTGAGGTAGATGATAGTTGACCAAAATCGGGTTGGTTTCAGCCTCTAGCCACATAGCTTTTCGCAAACAGGTTATCTTTTTTGGTGAGGGTTCTTCTGCGAACGGTTCTTGATTCATGGGAATTTATTCTATTTCTTTAAGTGTAATTTTAATTACAGAGGCCAAATTTATGGCGGTTAACTCACCTCTAAAACGTCTGTGCTCTTCTTGTTTTTTATGCAATAAAATAATGTGTTTTTGATTTGGTATTAAATGAAAATAATTACTATCAGGTAAATAACCTTTAATGTTTATTTGGGTATATTGAAGAAAGTCAGAAGATTCAATTTCCAACTTTAAAGTTGTATCATTAATTGCTTCAGCCTGCGCAGTAACTTTTGATGTTGTGAGCGGTGCAAAGTGATTGTTATGTATTGCTAAAACATCTTGATGAATAAGTTCACCACTTTCAGTGATTAGTTGACTCACGATAAAGTCAGCCTGTGGTGTGCCGAATCGGTAGGCATAACCTGTGTCATAAAAACCTGAAAGCATCTCATCTACAGAGAGTTGGCTCTTATGGTGTGCATTTAGTGTTGTATTCTTTGATGCGTCGGCAACGATTATATTCGGATATTTGAGTAAGCTGACTTTTACTGTAACATTTATTGCTTCACTCGATTCATTTATCAGAGTGAGTGATGCGCCATCCAGTCCGTCATTGGTAATTAGTGCTAATTGAGTGGCCCAGATATTTTTTAATTGAAAGTAACAGGCTTTCGGTAAATCGTTGCTATCAATAATACCAAAACCTGCACATGGCCAAAAGTCACGATTAAACCAGATTAAGCCACCATTACAATGACTTGAATAAGCGCGCCATTGACGAAAAACCCGGCATAATACTTCTCCAGTTGTGACTTTTGATAATTGTATATATTTTTCGATATTCGAGCGCTTCAGATGATTGGCATTCAGGGCAAAAACTTCCTCTAAATACTTGTCCCTAATATCATCAAAGTCCCAGCCCGCTCCAAGATCTCTCGGAATGCGTTTCGTCCAATCGTTATCGTAGGGGAATAATGTTGTTTTGCCGATAAATTGAGTAATCGTATCATCTTCGGGAATATGTGAAAGTCCCATACCTTCTGAAGAAAACCTTACTCGTTGTTGGTTGGGATCAGTTGAGTCATGCATGTAAGCTCCGACTCCCCAGTAATGTGCTACACCTTTAGATAAATGAAAAGGTAATGTTCCACCTGTTGGTGAAGATGAGAGGTAAGGAACATCGGGACAATATAAATGGCAGATTTTAGGTAACCATTGATTGAAAAAGTTATTGCTCCATAATTTGGGAGGTAAACCAAACATTGCTGCCTGAGCTTCAATGTCAGTATTGCCGCATAGCACACTAATGGAAACATTTTGGCTGAACCGGTTTAATTGTTGTCGCGTTTCTGTTTTGATATTTTCCAAAAAAGCGGGATCTTCAACAGGGTAATCCATACTGGCAAACATAAAGTCCTGCCAAATCATTATGCCGAGTTCATCGCAGAGAGTGTAGAATTCATCGCTCTCGTAGAGCATGGTTCCGCCTACTCGTAACATATTGATGCCAGCATTCTTCAAAGATTGCAGGTGAAGTTTGATTTGATCTGGATGCGCGTTCAAAGAAAAATAATCGCTAACTGTCCAACAAGTGCCACGGCAAAAAATGTTCTGTTGATTAATCGAGAGCTGAGTTTTTTCGTCGTCACAGACAAAATCAATTGCTTTAAAACCAATTTTACCCTGTTTGATAATGTAGGTTTCTTTTTTGGTTTTTAATTCAATTTTATAATCATGTAAAGTTGGTGAGCCGTGAGTATGTGGCCACCAAAGGGCTAGATTTTTTAAACGTAATTGATGGAGTTCAAATTGCAGTGTGTTTTTTGATGAGGTATCACTTTCTACAAGAGGGAAACTTTGTCCATCAATTGACAATGCTATCTGTTCAACAGGATAATTAACATCAGTTAAAATGATTGTAACAGAAAGCTGTGGACAACCTTCAGAAACTTGTGGCGTTATTTGACTGTGAGTGAGTTGATACGGTTCATTATTTTCCAGATAAACGTTTCGCCAAGGGCCTATGGGAGTGATTGGTGGAGTCCAAACATTGACTCTTCCTAGAACGGTTTCTCTCACCCAGCGCATCTGTTGATTATCAACGAGTTTTGTTTTCCAATTCGGGCGCGGCCTTTTTTGTGTTAAGTATTGATTTACTGAACGAAAACATAAAAATAGCTGATTTTCCTGTTGTGGTTTTGTGTTTAAATATTCATGAATATCCAAACGATAGGCTCGAAACATATTATCTGTTGTTAAAATATGCTGTCCATTAAGCCAAACCTCGCAAAGCGTAGCTAAGCCGTCAAAACAAAGAGTTTGCTTTTTCGATGGCAGGCTTTCTGTTGTAAAAGTAGTGTAATACCACCAATCATTGTGATCATAGGGAGTTACAGGTTCCCAAACTTCTTTTCCCTGATTTATATTTTCAGCCATGGCTATTGTTCCAGGAACCACGGCATTTATCTGAGGTTGCTGATCTAAATTAATATCTAATGGTGTAGAAAATTGACTGGGAGTTGTGCGAAAAGTTTTCCAGTTATCATGTAAAAAATATTGTTTCTTTAATGTATTTTCCAATTCAATGGGGTTATTTTTTTGCATGAACTAATCACTACCTGATTGAAAATATTGGAAATTTATTGTGGTCTAAAATATTAAAGTTGAGGAAGAAGTTCTCACTGGTTAACAATATTTTTTTAATAATAGCTGTGTTGCTTCTTCCCAACAATTAGCCATTTTATCCAGAACCGACAAATCTAATGGTTTGCCTCGACTTACCGCTCGGGCTAATTGAAATTGGTATACTTTGGTCATCTCTGAAATTTGTTTAAAGTTTTCTGTTGCAGCTTCCAGTTCTTGTTGGCCATTATTGGTTAACCAGTTAAGGTAATTAGCTGCGAGCTCAAAACAAGCTCCAAATTGGCGGAAGGTTACAAAGCAGTATTGATGAAATGTGTCGATACTCTGCTCAAGAAGCCATTTGAAATCAACTTCAAACCTTTGCTTAAATGCGATAAAAGGGTTGCTTTTGGGGAGCAGGAGTAATTGTTGTTTCATCAGTGATAAAGAGGTTTCTACTAATTCGTTTTGTGCTGGATGGCGCATATCATGTAGTTTAGCTATTTCGACATAAGGTGGCAGGATCGCGCCATTTTTTTCACCGGTTAGATGAAATATTTTGTCAAAATCTTCACCTTCCAGAGAGTAGTAGCCTTGAGCATGGAAATACTCCATATAACGTGCATTAATATCAAGTTTATTTACAGACACTGTGGTCTTTACATGTTCTCGTTGATAGGCTGTGCCTGCCGTGTCAGGTAAATACATGGAGTCAAGTTCCACCAACACTGGGCGTCCTAGTTTGACTTGCTCTTCAATATGAAGAATAAGTGAACGCCAGACAACTAATTCTTGAACTTCAATCCCATAAAGTGCTTGTAAATCACTTAATTGAAATTTAAAAAACGTCCATTGATCACCTTCAAAGTCCGCTGTTAGAGTAAACGGCATGGCGGCAATTGGTTCTTGTTTTAACGCATGAAGTTGCTCAATCCACACATCAACGTAGCAATTGGTTTCTGCCCAATCTCTTTCTTGTGAGTGGATTTTATGTCGCACATAATTGCTTGGTGAAATATCTAAAATGCTTTGCATTAACCTACAGCTCCAACACTGCTTTTACTTCGTCTGGCCATTGTTTAAGATCAAAACCATGAGTTTTTAATAAAGCCAGTGTAATGCGCTCTAAACCAAAACCAATACAAGCCGTATGTGCATGGTTACCGTCTTGAGTTGTGATATTAAACTCTTTGCCAAAATGATCAAGATGACAATTACTTGATGAAATTGCGGTAAGCTTTTCATTTGAAGCGATAGGTACAACTAGCTCAAATTTAAGTTCTTGCTCTTGTTGGGTTGCCGCCATTACCCTACCACCACGTCCAAAGAAAGGATCGTTAGCCAGTTCTGCTTTTACAGGTAACCCTACAGACTTTAATATTTCTTGGCCTTTTTTAAGCCAATAGTCACGATGTTCTTTAGCTTGTTGTGGTGTGCCTAAGCGAACAAACTCTCTTTGTCGAAATATTTGCATGCGAGCAGGATCTGGTGATGGTTCGTGTCTAAAAACAAAGGCACGTAAATCGACTATACGACCTTCCTCTGGTAATACTGTATTGGCTGCCGTGGGATAAAGAGGATAACAAGCTGCTGGAACCATCATGACGTCCGCTGGCGCAAGCTCAGTTGTCCAATCTTCACCATCTTCTTTTTTGTTAACCATTGTGATGTGTTCACGCTGCGAACCTTTAAACGTATGAATTGAGCCCATGAGATCTGGCATGGTTTCAATATGATCCGTTGAGAGATAAGTCTGGCGATTCAAAATAGGTGGAAAACGCATAACTTCAGGTTTTAGTGGGGCTCCTTGACGAGAGATATAGCGTTCAAAAGCTTCAATGATTCCTTCGAATGTTCCGCTTAAACCATAGACACCACTGACGCCGGAAGGAATTAACATGCCCGCAGCAATGAGTTCTTCGCGGTATTCGTCGTATTGACCTTCTATTGTTGAATGAGAATTACACATAAGTTTTATTACTCCTTGTGCATTAGCACTAAGGTCGAGTTATGCATCATAATTCGATCGTTATTGACCATCAGGGATGCGCCATATGCATCTCTGATGTGACGGGCAAGACTTAGTTCTGATTGATTTCGGTAACTGGCAATTCCACAAATCATCATGGATTTGCCGACAATATCAATGAGTAACTGAGAACTACTGATTTTTAAATTATTGATACGAGTGGCAAAACTAAAATTACTAAAAGCATCAGGATTATTGGCATTTAGTAAGTCTGCATATTCTTTAGTCGATGCTGCGACATTATTTTTCATTGTGGTTAATGCCGTATCGACCTCGCCCAGACGAATGGAAGAAATGGGAGGTGCGGTTGGATTTTTCCGGACTGCATTTTTAACATAGCTGCGGGCTTTGCCTACGGCCGAGGCTGCGATGCCAGACCAGAGCGATGCCCAGACCACATGAGAATATGGGTGCATGGTTTGACTTAGTGCATCAGTGAAAGGAATTGGCATAATTTGTTCAATATCTGCTTTACCTGTCACAACAAAGCCTGAGCTACAAGTGCCTCTAAAGCCAAGGGTATCCCAGTCAGATATAGGCTCTAAGCTATACTGATCTTTGTTTAACAGAACACCGACTTGGTCACTTTTGGCTGCATCTGCACTGCGTCTTGCTGTAATGAGTAATGCGTCAGCATATTCACCATAAGAAATAACAGGGGCTTTTTTGGTTAAATCGAATTCATTATCATGTGCTTCAACACAGCAAAAACTAGAAAGCAAATCCCCACCAATTCCAATTTCTGTGGTAGCTGATGCAATTAACAATTGTTCTGAAACGAGTCGTTTAGCAAAGTTTTTAAAATATTCAACGGTTAAACAATGATGCACGACACAGGCAACCTGAATTTTATGCATCGCAAATATCATAGCTGTTGAACCACAATAGTGACCTAAGATATGGCAAATTTTTCCAACTTGCTCAATATCTAGCCCCATACCGCCATATTCTACTGGCACATAAGCACTCATTAAATTTAGTGATTTTAATGCCTCAATACTTTCTTGTGGGAAACGTGCTTTTTCGTCGACATCTGAAGCATGATTCGCAATAGTTTCTTTACCAACAGCGTGAACTTTTTGGAGAAGTTCTTCAAACTGAGTGTGTTGAACGGACGCATTTTTTTGCATGATTTCCAATCCCCTTAAGAAAGTCCCATTAAAATCTTTATTTATTGATCTAATACTTTATTGACTTAGTCGCTTATTGCTTCTGTCAGTAATTAACTGATTCTTCAATAGTTTGTAAAACAGACTAGGTCTCTAATCTGTTAAATCTTCGATGGTATCTGCTATTGAGTTAATACTACCGAAAGTTTTTCTGCTGAGGACTGAGTCTGGAAACTCTATGTCAAATTCGTCTTCAAGAGCTAGCATTAATCCAACTGTTGCTAGTGAAGTAAGGCCGGCCTGATATAAGTCGCTGTCGTCTTTTAAATTGTCAACTGACTCAGTTAGTCGTCCGTGGGAGGTGAGAATTTCTCTTATTTTATCGGTGCTCATAATGATCCCTATACTACAAAAATTAAACAAAACTCTGGCATTATAATTAATCAATTGGATAAATCATAGCCTTAAAAAATAGATTGTTAATTATAGACAAGCTTGAGGGGGTTAACTACTTTAAGTGTTGCTATTAAAAAGTTATAAAGCAGAGAGAATAGGGGGATTTGTATCGCCTAAGGGAAAGGTTTAATTATGCTCTTGGATTTTCAAAGAGTTCGTTTTTCACTAAAGATAGCTATTGGAATACCACCTAGGATGCCGTGCGTGTTTATTTCTTAAGCATAAATAATTTTAATGTTTAGCTATCTGACATCCTTAGTCGCAATATTAGAGTAGTCGCTTTCAATGCCGTGGCTATTGATCGCTGTTACTGCAAAATAATAAGTGGTGTTGGGTTTCAACTCTTCAACAAGTGTCGAATACGCCGACGGATCATCTATGGTTTTAACAGATTGCAAAGCTTCTGCTGACTCACCTACATAGATTTTAAAGCCCGCAAGATCCTGTAAATCGCTATTATCAGTGTTTCGAGTTGGTGGATTCCAGCTGATAGTAGCCATACCTGATAAATTATTAACTTGGATACTAATTGCTGTTTCAGCTGATTGGTCTTTTGAGTCTGCTATTGTTGCGGTGATAGTGTGAGTGCCTACGCTTAACTGCACAGAAATATTAGCACCTGTCCCTAAATTTCCATCAATATCAGATTGCCACTGGACATTGCTACTAATGTCTCCATCTTCTGCATCTTCTGCTATTGCGCTAAGGCTAATACTGTTTTGAGCTCCAACTTCCAATCCCGAGGAAGGTGAAGTGATTGTAACTGCCGGTGCAGCATCGGAAACTGCAACGGTATCATTATCAGGTGATATTTTGGCAACTTTATCGCTTCCACCCCCACAAGCACTGAGCATTATCAACAAAGGTAAGGCTGTGATTGAGAGTATGAAACTACAGGTAGATTTATTTTTGTAATTAAAATGCATTTTTTAGTACCAATTCATACCAAGGCACAAAAATATGCCTTGTATTGCGAGAATGCTAGTTTTATCGGTTGTAAGCAAAAAACTTAATATATTTTTAAGAAATATGTGATCTGTATCACAAAAATAGCTGTCATCGATGAAAGTTTGTTCAAAAACTTTGTCAGAGTTCTGATCTTTTGTGAGGGGAAGTGTGTATTTGGGAGCCGGTAATCTTCAAAAGTTGCAACTAGCATTTCAATAGTTCAGTTTATCAGAAATGCTAGTGTCAGGAATTTGGTACTGACTAATCAGATACCAATTAACCTTTAGATATCAATTAACCAGAAATGTCTTTGCTGGCGATGTTTGAATAATCACTTTCGTAACCTGAGCTGTTAACAGCGGTTACTGAAAAGTAGTAGGTACTATTTGAGTCAAGATTTTCGACTACCCAAGCCGTAGTTTCTGGATCATCAATGGTAATTACTTGGTCAAGATTATCGGTTGATTTACCGTAATAAATTTTAAATCCCGTTAAGTCAGTTAATTCTGAATTGTCAGTATTAGTATTGGGGGAATTCCAAGAAATGGTTGCCATACCTTCTGTTGCATTAACGGTTAAATTGATCGTCGCAGTTCCGCTTAACTCTCCTGAATCTGTGACTGTCACTGTGATTGTGTGCTGACCAATGCTTAGTTGACTACCAATATTGGCACCAACACCCAATTCACCATCAATATCCGATTTCCAACGAATTTCTGAAGATAAATCGCCATCTTCTTCGTCATTGGCTGTTGCTGTAAATGTAATGATATCTTGTTGGCTCACTGATTCGCCATTAGTAGGCGAGTCGATATTAACTGTTGGTGGATTGTTGGAAGCTGTTGATGAAATAACCTCAACGTTGATTGTTGCTTGTGCAGTTAAATCACCAGAGTCTTTTACTGATGCAACTATGGTATGTGAACCTACCGATAAAATTTTGTTGGCGCTTGCACCATTCCCCAGATCTCCGTCAATACTTGAACTCCAGTTAACTGCTTGGCTTAGTTCACCGTCCTCTTGATCGGTCGCCTGAGCTGAGAATTGGATACTAGTTGAATCATCGACAGTAATATCATTATCAGGGGTGTTAATTGTGATTAATGGCGATTGATTGTTAGATGAGCTAGGCGCAACAATTTCGATACTAATTGAAATCTCTGTTTTGAGGTCTCCAGAATCTGTAATCGCTGCTGTAATCGTATGTGTACCTGCACTCAATGTACGAGCTAAGTTACTGCCATTGCCTAAACTACCATCAATGCTTGAAGTCCAAGCGATGATATGACTGATGTCACCATCTTCGTTATCACTTGCTGAGCCGGTGAATGTTACGACAGACGCGGTTTCAAATTTTGCATTACTGCTCGGTGAAGAAATTGATATTGTTGGCTCCGAATTAGTTGCAATCGGGTTTGGGTTTTTTTCTGCTCCTTCTTCTCCTGTTCCGCCACCACAAGCTGCTAACAACAAAAGTAAAGGTGCAACAAACCATGAAGCAGACATGTTGAAGCTATTTTTGTAAACAAAATCAAATTTCATACGAATCACCAAATAGAAGCGTTGCAGGAGGTTACAGAAGGTTTATCGGTAGTTACAACATTTCTTAACCATGCTAATCACAGAAATGTGAACGGTGGCACAAAAGTAGTGAGAGCTAGCTTCAATTATGCTTAAATTAACGATAAATCTTTTCCTTAAGCTGTTCTTATTAGCGTCGGATATTAATGTTTTAATGTGACTATAATCTTATGCAACGGAAATTATTTGACTGGTTAGAGAGTAGAAAATATTTTTTACTCTAATCTTTGGGAGGAGTAACTAATTGTTTTTTCGGGCAATAAATTGTTTTTAGGAGCAAATGTTTCAATGTGACACCCAGCAATAAAATCCTGTCATTTGTAATAATGTTGTCATGAAAAGAGAGGAGAATTTAATAAAAGCAATAAGTTAAACCATTCAAAGTGTTTTTAATAAAAACATGACTGATAACTTACCAAGAGAAATTGTTGTTATGGCAAAACAAATATTACTTGTAGAAGATGAGCAACCGATAAGAGAAATGCTGCGTTATGCATTGGAAAGGGAAGGTTATCAAGTTCAAGAAGCGGAAAGTGCAAATACCGCTCGTGAACTTTTGGCGCGTAATCGACCTGATTTATTGATTGTTGACTGGATGATGCCTGGAGAAGATGGAGTAGAATTTATTAAACGTTTACGAAAAGATCCCGTCTTACTCGATCTACCCGTTATCATGCTAACTGCGCGTATTGAAGAAAACGATAAGGTTAAAGGCCTAGATTGTGGCGCCGATGATTACTTAACTAAGCCTGTTGGCATCAAAGAGCTTATTGCGAGAATTAAAGCATTATTACGTCGAACTTCGCAAGCCAATGAGGATGATGTATTAGCCGCAGAAGGGTTAGAGTTAAATCTTGCAACTAACCAATTAGCGATTGAAGGTGATGATGTTCATATCGGACAAACAGAGTTTTCGTTGCTAAAGTTTTTTATTGAGCATAAAAATCGGGTATATTCGCGTGCCCAACTATTGGATTTTGTCTGGGGACAAGCAGTGTACATTGAAGAGAGAACAGTTGATGTTCATGTATTACGCTTAAGAAAAATCCTTAAGCCTTTTGCTAAAGATGCTTTGATAAAAACAGTTCGCGGTATGGGGTACATGTTTTCGCACAAAAAGCCTGCCTGATTAATTTAATAGAGAAACAGTATTAATGAATAATGCCTGGACGGTAGAAATTTCACGTATTGTAGTACTGGCTGTTGCTGCAATTTTATTTGGCATAGTGTCTGGTTGGTGGGTAGTTGCTATTTTATTACCCTGTGTCATATATATTGTTTGGATGCTTGTTCAGATTAGAGCGTTAGAGCGGTGGATTCGATTGGGAGCCAAACATAGTTTAGCACTAGACTCCAGCGGAATATGGCAACTTATAGTACAACATATAGTCCACGCGCAACGTAAAAATCGAGAACGTAAGCAGCGTCTAAGTGAAATGGCTCGTCGTTTTGAAGCAACCATTGCTGCACTACCTGATGCAACATTGGTGATTAATGCTCATTGTGAAATTGAGCTGACTAATCAAGCAGCACAAGACATTTTGGGGATTGAAAAAAAGCGAGATCTTGGGCAGCGAATTGATAACTTGATTCGAGATCCACAACTCCACGAGTTAATCGAATCGTCTGAAAGTGTTGCACAATTAGATATTGAGTCACCTGTAGATAGACGTAAAACGCTTACCGTTACTTGTGTTGATTTTGGCGAAAGTCGAAAATTAATTACAGCAAGAGACATTAGTCAAAGGATGGCGGTACAAAAATTACGTAAAGCATTTATTGCTAACGCGTCGCATGAATTGCGTACACCTCTAACTGTTATTGCTGGGTATTTGGAGTTATTAGAGTCTGAGCCAGAAATGTCTGAAATGGTGCGCAAACAGATTTATAATGCGAGTCAACAGGCAGCGCGAATGCGTAAAATACTCGATGATCTATTAACTTTATCTAAACTGGAAGAGAAAGGTTACGATCAGGATTCTGGTAGTTTGATTGACATGCCGGGGCTGGTTCAAAAATTAGTTGCAGATTTTCAGCGGACAAAAGCTAAAGGCTCGCATAAAATAGAAATTGATGTGGATTCTTCTATCTGGATCCGCTCGATTGAAAGTGACTTGTATAGCCTTTGCCAAAATTTATTAAGTAATGCTGTAAAATACTCCCCAGAAGGTTCAGTGATCAAAGTTTATTGGGGGCTAAATGCAGCTGAGCAATTATGCTTTGAAGTAACAGATAATGGAGAAGGCGTCGCGCCTGAGCATTTGTCTCGATTAACCGAAAGGTTTTATCGTGTTAATGTGAGCCGCTCTCGTCAGGTAGGTGGAACAGGATTAGGTTTATCAATAGTAAAGCATATTCTGGAAAATCATGGCGGCTATTTAGAAATAAAAAGTGAGCTGGCTCAAGGCTCAACTTTCTCTGCTTGTTTTCCTAGTTATCGCATGGAAAAAAGGAACGTAGCAAAGACTATTAACAATGTTGTTTAAAATTTTTATACTGTTTAAAAATCCTTATTTCTGAAAAAGTATCAAATTCCACTTGCAATTTATTTTTGGATCAGTTAATTTCCCATTACAGCTAAATGACAACGCTGTCATTGGGTGGTGTT
>JAUIHB010000082.1 GCA_030432465.1 Gammaproteobacteria bacterium | reverse complement strand
TTATGGCAAAATTACTTAAACCTTCTGAAATTGAAGATATTGCTTTTGTGCTTAATCGCGTAAATGCGCTCATTGTGGGGCCTGGAATGGGACAAAGCGAGTGGGCACAGAGAATTTTATTTAGTTTAGAGCAAACAGATTCAGTGAAACGTATTTATAAAGTCTATGATGCGGATGCACTAAATTGGTTAGCTGAACATCCCCATTTTGATAGTCGGCGCATTCTTACACCTCATCCTGGCGAGGCGGCTAAATTATTGAAAACTGATAATCAAACGATTAATAGCGATCGTTTTTCTGCGTGTCTTACTATTGCTAAACAATATGGTGGTGTTTGTGTTTTAAAAGGTGCGGGAACAATTGTTGCGGATCAACAGGGTCAAATGGTGGTTTGTGCTGTTGGTAATCCTGGTATGGCAGTGGCTGGAATGGGAGATCTCTTGAGCGGAATTATCGGCGCATTACTCGCACAAGGCTTTGAGTTATTTGATGCTGCACAGCTCGGAGTGTGTATTCATGGTGAAGCTGCCGAAAGAGCTGCAGGGGAAAATAATTATTTTCGAGGATTGTTAGCGAGTGATCTGATTGAGCATTTACTGCCGTTACTTAATCCGTCGGTTGATTAATTATTTAGCATTTCTGTCTTTTCAGGATTGCTGGATGTGGGGTATATGACACAGACGACAAGTGCTAGAATACAACTAAAAAATTGATTGAAGTAATGAGAAATTAACCGGTGAAATTTTTACTTGAAAATGAGTCTGACACTTTAGCGTTAGGTGCTTTATTGGCTCAGAATTTACCCGACAAAGGATTGGTTTTTTTAACTGGTACACTAGGCGCAGGAAAAACAACCTTGGTACGCGGATTTTTGATGGCGCGAGGGCATGTTGGCAGTACGAAAAGTCCTACTTATACTTTGGTTGAGCCTTATCTTGTGAAAGGAAAAAATATTTACCATTTTGATCTCTATCGGTTAGGCGATCCTGAAGAGCTTGAATATATGGGAATACGAGACTATTTAGCTGAAAGTGCGACATGCTTAATTGAATGGCCACAGCAAGGAGAAGGTTTTTTGCCTCAACCCGATTTATCGGTTCATTTACAATATAATGATGAAAATCGTTGTGTTTGGATTGAAGCTAAAGAGCAAGAGTTTAGCCTGTTATTGAACCATCAGCTGAAAAAACGTTTCAATACGCTGTAATAAAATAGTTTTATTGCTAAAGTTATTGGCTAAAAAATTGAGTCAAATCGCTAATATTATTAATCATCTGTCATTTAAAAGCAGTTATAGAAAAGAAGTAATGTGGTAATCAAATGGGCTTTGAGCTGTTAAAAAAATTAGTAACTCTTATCACTATTGTGGTTTGTTTCAGTGGTATTCATTTGCTTCATGCGGCAGATATCAGCGGGATCCGTTTTTGGCAGGATCCTGAGAAAACGCGACTCGTTTTTGATGTGAGCGAAAAAGTGTCGTACAAGTTATTTACTCTAGATGATCCTTATCGGTTGGTTGTTGATATAGAACAGGGCAATTTAAATACCGATGTCGCCAAAATAGAAATTCCTAACTCACTCGTCAAAAAAATCCGAACTAGTGCTCAAGCAGATAAGTTAAGAGTCGTATTAGACTTAGAAAATGGGGTTACGACTAAAGATTTTACTTTAAAACCTTTTCAAGAGTATGGCCATCGTTTAGTTGTTGATTTACGTGATAAAAATGCCAAAAAAGTTGCCATAAAAACAGCTGATTCAACCTTAAAAGGTAAAGAGCGCGATATTATTATTGCGATTGATGCAGGACATGGTGGGGAAGATCCTGGAGCAATTGGTCCTAAGGGGACTCGCGAAAAAAATGTAACTTTAGAAGTTGCTCAACGTTTAGCAAAACTTATTGATGCTGAAAAAGGTATGAAAGCTTTTTTGACTCGAGGTTCGGATTATTATGTTGGTTTGGAAAAAAGAACGCGTTTAGCTCGAGAAAATAAAGCAGATTTATTTGTCTCTTTACATGCTGATGGGTTTACTGATTCGCGAGTTAGAGGTGCATCGGTTTGGGTGCTGTCATCGCGCGGTGCTAATTCCGAAATGGGTAAATGGTTAGAGCAACGAGAGAAAAGTTCTGACTTATTGGGAGGCGTGGAAAGCTTAAGCAATAAAGATCCTTTAGTAGCGCAAGTACTACTCGATTTGTCCATGCATTATTCCGTTGGTGCTAGCATTAAAGCCGCTGAGTTGGTTCGTCAGGAACTTTCTCAAAACATGTCAAAAATGCATGGTAGAGGCTTACGCAAGGCGGCTTTTATGGTATTGCGTATGCCTGATATTCCAGCAATGCTAGTTGAAATGGCATTTATTTCTAATCCTAATGAAGAGAAATTATTAAAAACGGCTAAACAGCAACGTAAAGTGGCAAAAGCTATTTTATCTGGCGTGAAGAGCTATTTTCGAACTCACCCGCCTGATGGAAGCCTTTATGCCAAGCTAGCGAAAAGTAAATCTTATCGAGTAAAAAGCGGTGATACTTTGTCTGAAATTGCGCACACTTTTGGGGTGTCTACCAGTGAGTTGAAGTCGCATAATAATTTGAAATCGACACAGTTACGTGTTGGGCAAACTTTATCAATTCCAGGGGTTTAATTGTGTCTGATGCTGATATTGTTGATAGAGAGCGTATTGCATTATTAGACAATCGGGTCGCCAATCAGATTGCTGCGGGTGAGGTTGTTGAAAGACCTGCTTCAGTTGTTAAAGAATTACTCGAAAATAGTATAGACTCTGGAGCTTCTCGAATTGAAGTTGATATTGAGCGGGGAGGGGCTCGGCTTATTCGAGTGACGGACAATGGTAAAGGAATTCATCAGGACGATCTTGCATTAGCATTGACTCGACATGCAACCAGTAAAATTCGCTCTACTCAGGATCTTGCACAAATTTGCTCGCTAGGATTTCGTGGCGAAGCACTCGCTAGTATCAGCTCTGTATCTCGACTTACATTAACTTCTCGCATGCACGATGTTGAATTAGCTTGGCAAGCGGTTGCTCATGGTCGAGATATGGCGGTTGATGTGCAACCTGCGGCTGCGGCTGCGGGTACTCGAATTGAGGTGGCTGACTTGTTTTTTAATACACCAGCCAGACAAAAATTTTTACGTACAGAAAAAACTGAGTTTTGGCATATTGAAGAAGTATTTAAGCAACATGCGTTAGCTAATTTTGGTTTATCTTTTATGTTAAAGCATAATGGCAAAGTGGTGAAAAGAGCACCTGCTTGTGGCGACAAAAATGCTCAAATAAAACGTATTGCAACTATTTGTGGCAAACCATTTGCTGATAATGCTATCGCTTTTGAATGTCAACATGAACTATTGTCTATTCACGGATGGCTTGGTCATCCGAGTTTTCATCGCAGCGAGTCTGATATTCAGTATGTCTTTATCAATCATCGTCCGGTTAAAGACAAAACGTTAAATCATGCGATACGACAAGCTTATGAAGGTATGTTACCCCCCGGTCGTATGGCGACTTACGTGGTTTATTTAACCGTTAATCCTGCCAAAGTTGATGTAAATGTTCATCCAACTAAACATGAAGTCAGGTTTGAAGAACAGCGGCTTATTCATGACTTATTGGCAAAAAGCATGCAGGACGCTTTGAATGATTCTATTGGAGGAGAGCTTTTTGATGCGAATCACAATTTGTCCGAGGTTAGTTCTCATGAAAGTTCTTCTATTCGCTCTTATACGCCAGCATTGCAAAGCCGTGCTGCGGAGAGTGATGAGTTGCCGATACAAGACAAAAATTTCACGAAAACCAGCGATACAAAGCGCCATATACCATCTTCATTTGCGTCGAGTCGTCATGCGGCGATAAATTCTTATCATAGCCGGAATAATGAGGAAAAAATAAAAGCTTCGTTTGATTATCTGCAGCAGATTGAAGAGAGTCCCTCCGCTTATTCAGGAGAAATTGATAAAGCTGGTAGCACCGCGTTATCTGATTTAGAGAGAACTTCTTTAGCAAACACTTCAAAGAGACAGGAAAATAATCAATTCTCTTTATTGACTTTAGATAAGCAATATTTACTGTTACAACTTAATTCGCCTGACAGCTCAACAGTTAATTTTATTATCAATTTTTCGTTATTACTTGAACAGTTTTTTCAACTATGTTTTCAAGAGAAAATTGAAGTGACATCGCAAGCATTGTTGTTTCCTGAATCTATTGAGTTGCAATCTGCATGGTTGGAAGACTGTGCTAATCATGAGTTTTTGGCACAACAAGGCTTTTTGTTAGAGCCGGAGCCACAGACAAAACTTAAAATACGAAAAATTCCAACCTGGCTGAATTTTTTTCCTACGGCTAATGTTCTAAATCTGTTAAACAGTTGGTTTAAAAAAATGTCGAAACAAGATTCAAAACTTGCTATTCAGTCAGCTTGCTTTGCTTCTTTATTGGACACAGATTCAACGTCATTCTCACAAGAAATCTGCTTGCTGATGTTGCCATTTTTAAAGCAGAGTCATGCCGTTGTCTGCTTAGACAAGAGTAGGGTTCAAGGATTGTTTGATGAAAATTGATTTCCCTGATGCTCCTGTTGTTTTTATCATGGGGCCTACGGCTAGTGGAAAAACCGCATTAGCCATGTCACTTTATCAAACAGGACATTTTGAAATTATCAGTGTTGACTCGGCGATGATTTATACCCAAATGGATATTGGAAGTGCTAAACCTACTTCTGCAGAGTTAATCAGAGCGCCGCATCATCTGATTGATTTTCTTGATCCTGCCAAAGCTTATTCTGCTTCGCAGTTTTCGTCAGATGCGAAAAGGTTGATTAATGCTATTCATGCAAAACAAAAAATTCCATTGTTGGTTGGTGGAACTATGCTGTATTTTAAAGCATTACAGCAAGGTCTGGCTGATCTTCCCGCAGCATGCCCTAAGATTAGAGAGCAACTTAATGCCGAGTTAAAGTGTGATGGTATAGCTAGATTACATGAACAATTACAACAAGTTGATCCGATAATCGCTGAACGTTTACACACTTCTGATACCCAGAGAATTTTGCGGGCTTTAGAAGTTTTTCGAATTAGTGCCAAGCCTTTATCACAATGGCATGAGGAACAGCAACTAGATAAACTTCCCAATCCTCTTTTCTCGGTGGCGTTAGCTCCTAAGGAGCGTGCAGTGTTACATCAGCGAATAGCACTACGGTTTGATATGATGATGAAAAATGGTTTTTTAGATGAAGTGAAAAAACTTCATCAACGTAAAGATTTAAATTTGGACTGCCCTTCAATGAAGTCTGTGGGGTATCGACAGATTTGGCAGTTTTTGGAAGGGGAACTTTCGTTGGATGAAGCGATTGAGCGTGCTATTATTGCGACACGTCAATTAGCCAAGCGTCAGTATACTTGGTTGCGAAGCTGGCCAGATGTTCAGTGGTATGATCCTTTGGATGAAACTGAATTACAAGCGGCTAAAAAACAGATTATGGCGCTGAGTACTTGGGTCAACTAAATCGTCGATTTGGGTTCATTTTTTTGTTTCGTACAATTAGTTATAAGAACTTGACTCAAATCACGTTATACTGCTGCATTAATTAAGGTAAAAGTATTACGCAGGATGCAACAAGCACAAAATATTCTTCAATCCGTTTTTGGATATGATTCATTTCGATTAAACCAAGCTGAAATCGTCGATGCTTTAATTGCTGGTGACGATGTTTTAGCCTTGATGCCAACCGGTGGCGGCAAGTCACTGTGTTATCAGATCCCCGCGTTAGTCAGAAATGGGACAGGTGTTGTTGTTTCGCCGTTAATTGCTTTAATGCAAGATCAAGTTGATGCTTTGGCTTTGGTGGGAGTTAATGCGGTATATCTGAATTCTACTTTAACACCTGCTCAAATTAGACAAACCGAACAAGCGCTGATTAATCGTGAAGTAGATATATTGTATGTGGCGCCGGAGCGTTTGCTTTCACCCCAATGTTTAGATTTACTAAAACAATGTGAGATCAGTTTATTTGCTATTGATGAAGCGCATTGTGTGTCACAGTGGGGACATGATTTTCGTCCTGAGTATCAGCAACTTGCTATTTTACACGAACAATTTCCTAATATTCCCAGAATCGCTTTAACGGCTACCGCTGATAAACGAACACGCCAGGAAATTGTTGCTCAACTTAACCTGCAGCAAGCTAAACAATTTATTAACAGTTTTGATAGACCGAATATTCAATATCATATCTGTGAAGCGCAGAATAGTCGTCAACAACTTTGGAACTTTATTCAAACTAATCATGCTGAAGATTCGGGAATTATTTACTGTTTATCGAGAAAAAAAGTTGAAGCAACAGCAGAGTGGTTACAGCAGAAGGGAAAAGCGGCACTTCCTTATCATGCTGGATTGAGTAGTGAAGAGAGACAACGGCATCAACAACTTTTTCTCAGAGAGCCCAGTGTTATTATAGTGGCGACTATTGCTTTTGGAATGGGAATAGATAAGCCTGATGTTCGTTTTGTTGCACACTTGAGTTTACCTAAAAGTATTGAGGCTTATTATCAGGAAACTGGACGAGCTGGTCGAGACGGATTGCCCGCTAATGCGTGGATGGCTTATGGTTTACAAGATGTTATTACGTTACGCCAAATGATGCAGCAAACTGATGCTAGTGAGCAATTTAAAGCAATTTCGCAGCAAAAGTTAGAAGCCATGCTCGGATTGTGTGAGCTAATTGCTTGTCGCAGACAACCTTTGTTGGCCTATTTTGATGAAGCTTTGTCTGAACCCTGTGGTAATTGTGACAACTGTTTACAGCCACCACAAACTTGGGATGCTACGGTTGCAGCACAAAAAGCGCTGTCTTGCGTGTATCGAACTGGGCAGCGTTTTGGCGTTGCTTATGTGGTGGATGTTTTATCAGGGAAAGCTGATGAAAGAATTTTACGTAACCGACATGATAAAATTTCAACTTTTGGTATGGGAACCGATTTAAATAATGCGCAATGGCGAAGTTTGTTTCGTCAATTGATTGCTCAGGGTTATATTTATGTCGAACATGAGCAGTTTGGTGCACTTAAATTAGCGGAGAGCAGTCGACCACTATTACGCAGTGAATGTCAGCTTATGGCACGTAAACCCGATAAAAGAGAAACAAAAAAGCAGCAGTCTAAACAACAAGTATCGGGTATTCATCAGACATTACTCGATTCGTTAAAATTGCTGCGAAAAAAATTAGCTGATGAACAAGGTGTGCCACCATATGTAATTTTTCATGACACCACTTTAATTCAAATGGTAGAAAAAAGACCTCGAAACTCAACTGAACTCCAATATATCAGTGGCGTCGGTGAGCGAAAGTTGAAGCTTTATGGGGAAGCGTTTTTAACGGAAATAAAAGCTCATGCATTACCGGAACTCGTTCAGAAAGAATTTTCTGACACGGTTAATCAAACTCTGGTTTTATTTTCTCAGGATATATCGGTTTCTGATATTGCACGGCAAAGGCAACTGACTGAAAATACGATTTATAACCACTTGTCTGAAGCTATTGCTAGTGGTTTATTAGATCCTATGGCGGTTGTGAATATCAGTGATGCTGATTATCAATTAGTTGTACAAAGTTTGAACGCTTATGCTGACCAAGAACAAGGGCGGATGAAACAGGTTTTTCAAGCATTGGATGAACGATTTAGCTATGGTGTAATACGTTGTATAGAAGCTGCTGAATCATTTTAATATCAAGTTAGAATTATTTGCGATTTAGTTGGATAAAAAGTTGTGATTGGGTTGAACTATCACGCATTTGACCATACTAAGGAGGAGCGACTTACAAAAGGGGAGTTTGGCTGCCAATTATTTAGCAGAACTAAATAATCAATGCTAAAATTATTTTTAAGTGAGTTGTAAATAGATTTACTGTAATGGCTATTCGTAGGGTGTTTTTTGTCAGGTTAATTCTGATGACGACATCTTCATTTATCCAGCGGTAATGTCGGAGTGCTTTTTCGGAAGTCACTTACACGGATAGTTTTTGCTAAAGTATTGCTTTCAGTCTGCAGGCTTTTCAAGAACAATTATGAGAGAGACTCAACCTGTATAGTCTCAAGATAAAAAAAATAAGGAGACAATTATGTCAAAGGGGCAATCATTACAAGACCCTTACTTAAACGCACTGCGTCGAGAAAGAATTCCAGTGTCTATCTTTTTGGTTAATGGTATTAAGTTACAAGGCCAGATTGAATCTTTCGATCAGTTTGTTGTACTTCTCAAAAATACAGTTAGTCAAATGGTGTATAAACATGCTATTTCTACAGTTGTTCCGGCTCGTAATGTGAAAATTCCTCATTCCGGCGACAGTGAGAATGATGAAACTGGCCCAGATAGTGTCGGTAACTATTAACTAATTAAGTTCGATTAATATATTTTTGCTTTTATGAAACCGAGTTTCATGCAATATTAGGTCGAATATATTGGTGTTGAATGTAATAAAAGTGTCAGATTTGTTATTGGATCTGACACTTTATCTTCATTTATTGGCTTTAGACAATTAAAATAGATTGGTTTTCGATAACTGTTGTAGTGGCGTTGTTGATTGTCATTTATTCTATATAAATCCTCAGCTACCTCCCTTACCTCATTGTTTTATATTACTTAGAGAGAATTTATTTTTGTTTGATAGACATGCTGGCGGTGAAAACGCCATTTTAGTTCATATCGATTTCCCTGATGCGCGAAATAAAGAAGATAAAGATGAGTTTATTGAACTAGCTATTTCTGCTGGATTAAGCGTCAAGGAAATTGTCGGTGGGAGCCGTGCATCCCCTCACGCAAGATATTTTATCGGAACCGGTAAAGCCGATGAAATTGCACAAATTGTAAAATATCATGAGGCTGATGTTGTATTATTTAATCATCGCCTTTCTCCTGCACAAGAAAGAAATCTGGAAAGTCTTGTTGAATGTCGAGTTATTGATCGGACAGGACTAATTTTAGATATTTTTGCTCAGCGAGCGAAAACTCATGAAGGTAAATTACAGGTCGAGCTGGCTCAACTTAATCACCTGTCAACTCGGCTTATTCGAGGATGGACTCACTTAGAGCGCCAAAAGGGCGGGATCGGGTTGAGGGGGCCGGGTGAAACTCAGTTAGAAACTGATAGACGGCTATTGCGAGAGCGTATTAAAAATATCCAAAAACGCTTAGAAAAAGTTGAAAAGCAGCGAGAACAAAGTCGTCGTTCGCGTAAACGAGGAAATACACCTACAGTTGCGTTAGTGGGATATACCAACGCAGGAAAATCTACGCTCTTTAATTATGTGACTGAAGCTAAGGTATATGCCGCGGATCAGCTTTTTGCGACTCTCGATCCAACGCATAGAAAAATTCAGCTGGTTCCTGGGCAAGATGTCATACTGTCCGATACAGTGGGTTTTATTCGCCATTTACCACATGATTTAGTCGCAGCATTCAAAGCTACTTTACAGGAGAGCCGCCAAGCAGATCTTTTATTACATATTATTGACGCTTCTGATGAGCGCCGAGAAGATAATATTGATCAAGTCTATCAAGTGTTAGAATCTATTGGTTCGGCTGATATTAAAACGATTGAAGTTTTTAATAAGATTGACAACATGCAGCAAGTTTCAGCAAAAGTAGAGCCGGGAGTTGATGGCGTGCCTGACCGAGTGTGGTGTTCTGCCAAAACAGGTGAAGGTTTAGAGCTGCTCAAACAAACCATCAGTCATCAGCTGGATATCCAATGGTTGCACTTGAAGTTGAAAATTTTGCCACAACACTTAGGTATTCGTAGTGAATTATATAATTTAAATGTTATTGAAACGGAAACTACACAAGAGGATGCGTCACTGTTGCTTGATATCAATATCAATATCGATGACTGGCGTCGCTTGTGTCGCCAAACAAATAATGAGATAGAATCTCTTGTTATTCATAAATAAACACAGTAGCTAACAATTTTCTGCTCAATGGTTGCTAGATTATTTGCATCAATTGCTTAGCCTACATAGAATAGCGGGTTAAATAGTGAATATTTTACTCGCTGGAATTAAACAAAAATAACTTCAAATTAACTGGAGATTAAGCATGCCTTGGAATGAACCGGGTAAGAATAATGGTAATAAAGATCCCTGGGGGAATCGTAATAAGCAAGATGGGCCACCTGATCTTGAAGAGTTATTGAAAAAAATTGGTGGTTTCTTTGGGGGGAGCAATAAAGGTTCGGGAAGTAGCGAAGCTGGCGGCGGAAAAGGGATGTTCGTTGTTGCTATTGTGATTTTGTCATTACTGTATGGTTACATGAGTTTTTATAAAATAGATGATCAAGAGAGGGCCGTTGTTACTCGTTTAGGTAAATACCTGCGTACTGATGGGCCTGGAGCCCACTTTGCTTTTCCTCCTTTTGATAAATATCAGGTTGTTAATGTTACTTCGCTTAACGAAACTCATGTTTCAGGTGAAATGTTGACGGAAGATGATAATGTGGTTTCTGTTGATGTAAAGCTGCAATATCGTATTGAAAAACCTAAAGATTATGCGTTTAATGTTGCAGATCCTGACCGCACACTAGAACATGCTGCTGAAAGTGCCCTCAGACAGGTTATTGGTCACTCAAGAATGGAAGATGTTCTGACCAAGAAAAAAGAAGATATTCGTCAAAAAGTGGCTGCTGATTTAGATTCAATTCTTAATGCGTATGGTACAGGCTTAAAAGTTGTACGAGTTAACTTGGGTAATCCAGAACTCCCCACTAAAGTAAAGCCTGCTTATTACGATGCAATAAAAGCTGAAGAAGATGAGCTGCGCTATATTAATGAAGCACAAGCTTATCGAAACAAGGAGACACCTTTAGCTGAAGGTACTGCGGAGCGTTCAATTCATGATGCTAACGCTTACTATTCACGTACCGTTGAGAGAGCGAAGGGGGAAATTGCACGGTTTGAACAGTTATTACCCCAGTACGAGGCGGCACCAGAAGTTACAAGAGAACGTTTATATTTAGATATGATGGAGCAAGTGTTGGCCAATTCAACCAAAGTGATGGTTGATGTTGAGGGAGGTAATAATATGATTTATCTTCCATTAAATGAAATTATGAACCGTAATTCTTCATCACAAAAAACATCTGAAGAGCCTAACACATCTAAAAACTTTGGAGATGTACGATGAACTCAAGATTCCCTATTATATTATTGATGATAGTTGTCGTCGTATGGATCGGTACCTCTTTTGTCTTTGTTGTTAATGAACGTGAAAGAGCATTGGTTCTAGCTTTTGGTGAAATTATTGCTGATGATAATGGTGTGGAAAAAGTCTACGAACCAGGACTTCACTTTAAATGGCCATTGATTGATTCGGTGATAAAAATAGATGCACGGATCCAAACGCTTGATGGTGATCCTGATTTAATTAAGACAATTAATCAGAAAGACTTGGAAGTTGATACTTACGTAAAATGGAAAGTAGTTGATTTTGCTCACTTTTATCGGAGTACTGGAGCGTCGATGATACAAGCTCAAAATCGGCTTGAAACCAACATTGAAAATGCTTTGTTGACTGAATTTGGTCAAAGAACTCGCCAAGAGGTTGTTTCTGGTGAGCGTGAAGAAGTTATGGGGCGACTTAGTCGAGAAGCGAGCAAGATTTCTCCAGAATTAGGTATGGAGATTATTGATGTTCGGGTTAAAAAAATTAACCTTCCTAAACAGGTTAGTCAGAGTATTTATGATCGTATGATCAAAGAGCGAGAAAGGATTGCTAATCAACATCGTTCAGACGGTCAAAAAGAGAAAAATATTATTCAGTCAAAAGCTGATGCTGAAATTAGAAAAATTCTGGCTGAAGCTGATCGAACAGCAAGGGAAATAAGAGGTAAAGCCGATGCTGAAGCGGCAAAAATTTATGCGGATACCTACAGTAAAAATAAAGAGTTTTATTCATTTTTGCGGAGTATAGATGCCTATAAAGCTTCTTTTAGTGATAAAAATGATATTCTTGTTATTAAACCAGATAGTGACTTTTTCAAATATATGAAAGATGCTAATGGTAAAAAATAATAACCGTATATAGAAAGAAAAGGCAGTCGTTTGACTGCCTTTTTTGTTTGTACTTAGCTTTAAGCTCAATAAAACGGGAGTAAGTTCTTATGCTGGAGTTTTTAACTGGATTAGCTATCGCTATGATTATTGAAGGGATGATGCCATTTATTTCACCTCGGAGCTGGAAAGTGGCTATGGTTAAGATTGCTGAATTGAAAGATACGAGTATTCGACGTTTTGGTTTTGTTGTAATGTTGAGTGGCGTGTTGATGCTAAGTATTATTCGATGAGTTTGGCGTAACTACTTGATCATAGGTAAAAATCAGCCAAATAACTAAAAAATAGCCGAAAATAGCGGAAATTTGTGTCTGATGAGAGTAGAATGCGCGGTTTCCTTTCAAGGCATCGTAAAGAACCTTAAGTTATGTCAAAAAATGTTGTTGTTTTAGGCACCCAATGGGGTGATGAAGGTAAGGGTAAAATAGTCGACTTACTTACTGATAGAGTAAGTGCGGTTGTACGTTATCAAGGTGGCCACAATGCTGGTCATACGCTGGTCATTGATGGTCAGAAGACAGTATTACACTTAATTCCTTCTGGGATATTGAGAGCGGATGTTAAATGTCTGATAGGCAACGGCGTAGTCCTTTCTCCAGAAGCATTACGTGAAGAAATGCAGATGCTGGAAGACAAAGGTGTGCCTGTACGTGACCGTTTGCGTATTAGTGCAGCTTGTACTCTGATTTTACCTTACCACATAGCTTTAGATCAGGCTCGTGAGGCTGCTAAACGTGGCGATAAAAAGATTGGTACAACTGGTCGCGGTATTGGGCCTGCCTATGAAGATAAAGTCGCGCGTAGAGGTTTACGTGTGGATGACTTATTTTATCCTGAACGCTTAAAAGAAAAGTTAACTGAAGTGCTTGAGTATCATAACTTTGTGTTAGTGAACTATTTCAAGCAAGAAAAAATCAGTTTAGAGTCTGTTTACGAAGACTGCCTTACTTATGCGATTATGCTAAAGGATTTGGTTGAAGATGTACCTGATAGTTTGTACCAAGCACGAGCTAACAAACAATCAT
>JAUIHB010000081.1 GCA_030432465.1 Gammaproteobacteria bacterium | reverse complement strand
ATAGGGAAAGGCTTTTGCTCACTAATGTTTAAACAGGCATAATGAGGGGCAATTCGAATAGGCATTCCAATCTTGAATTTTTTAGTCATCATTAAATAGGTATTCAATGAGTTTATCTGAAGAAGACATTGCTTTTGATAAGAAGCACTTATGGCACCCTTATACTAATCTAAGTCATCCTTCTCCGGTATTTGGAGTTGAGTCAGCAAGCGGTGTTTATTTACACTTGTCTAATGGTCAGAAGGTAATCGATGGTATGGCGTCATGGTGGTCTGCTATTCACGGTTATAATCATCCCGAGCTGAACGCTGCGGTTTCAGCACAAGTTGAAAAAATGTCGCACGTTATGTTTGGTAGCTTGACGCATCAGCCAGCTATTCAGCTGGCTAAAAACTTGGTCAATATCACCGCAGAGCCGCTGGATTGCGTGTTCATCGCAGATTCTGGCTCTGTCTCTGTTGAGGTTGCTTTAAAAATGGCATTGCAGTATTGGCATGCCAAAGGCGCAACAGATAAAAATCGTTTTTTAACTATTCGCAATGGTTATCATGGGGATACTTTTGGAGCTATGTCTGTCTGTGATCCGGTGAATGGAATGCATTCCATGTTTACTGGTGTTCTGCCACAACACTTATTTGTTAGTGCTCCCACTTGTGTCAAAGACCAAGACTGGCAAGAAAGCGACATCACTGAATTTCGTGAGGCCATTCAAAGCAAGCACTCACAAATTGCAGCTGTTATTCTGGAACCATTGGTACAAGGTGCTGGGGGAATGAGAGTATATTGTCCTGAATATTTACGTCAGGTTCGTCGATTATGTGATGAATATAATGTTTTGCTGATTTTAGATGAAATAGCTACAGGCTTTGGCCGTACCGGCACTCTCTTTGCCTATGAGCAAGCTCAAATAGTCCCTGATATTTTGTGTATTGGAAAAGCAATTACTGGTGGTTATTTGTCTCTGGCAGCAACTATAACTACACGGTTAGTCGCTGATAGCATTGGGGGGTCTGATAATGGTAATTTAATGCACGGTCCCACCTTTATGGCCAATCCGTTAGCTTGTGCTGTGGCTAATAAGAGCATTGAAGTTTTGTTGAGTTCTGATTGGCAGGAAAAAGTGCGTAAAATAGAAGGACAACTGATTAGCGAGCTGCAACCTGCGGAATTATTAGATTCAGTTAATTCAGTCAGGGTTAAGGGAGCTATCGGTGTAATAGAGCTTGAACAAGCCGTCGACATGGGGAGCGTACAATCACGATTGATTGAGCTGGGGGTTTGGATACGTCCTTTTGGGCGTTTAGTTTATATTATGCCACCGTATATTATTCAGCCTGACGAATTGACTCAACTAACCAGTGCTATGCTGACTATCGCAAAAGAAAGCCTAAGTTTTAAGTAAGAGAAGCTAAATAAAAAAGCTCTTTAATAGGCACCTAGTAGCAAGTAAGAATAAGTCGCAGGTAATAATGCGCATCATATTTGAGGTAATCATTTAGGGTGAATAATAGTTTTGGTGTATTATATATGGAATATCATCAATGTTTTGATATTTAATGGAATGGAAAAATAAGCAGTGAATATCAATGAATAAAAATAATGATAATAAAAAGAATAGTCCCAAAGAAACGCCGCTGTCAGAAGATAAGTCTCAAAATGAACAGCGGAAGACCGTTATTGCCCCTGAAAAATCCGTTAAAAAAAACAATGATTCAAATGCTGCAAATAGTAAAAAGCAAGGTAGCAAGCGTGATAAAAGCCAGTCTATGCCGAGTAAACCTGAAAAAGTAAAGCTAGAAAAGCACAAGCCTGCGGCTGAAAATAGTTTAAAAAACGATAATCATCAAGTTGAAGCGAAAAAAGTTGAGGGAGGTTCATCAGATACCCCAAAAAACAATAAGAAGAAACCGACAAAAAATAAAGGTTCAAAAAATACAGATACAGTACTTGCTGAATCAAATAAATTTTCACTGGCAAGAACGGAACAACTTAAAAAACAGTTTGCTCAAAACCCTGAAGCCGCACTTACCCAAATCAATCGAAAATTGCAAAATGAAAACAGTTCTACTGGCATTGTTAATGTCCAAAAAGTTGCTAATCAAGCTTTAGCTGAAAATAAAATTGTCTTAAATAATCGTTTTGTTCTTGAGTCGGTGTTGGGGGCCGGTGGTATGGGAACTGTGTATAAAGCGAGGGATTTACGTAAAGTTGAAGCGCAGGATTCAAATCCTTATGTCGCGGCAAAAATTTTAAATAGTGATTTTCGCAATCATCCAGATGCTTTTGTTTCTTTACAACGAGAAGCAAGTCGTTCACATATTTTATCCCATCCTAACATTGTTACCGTGCATGATTTTGACCGTGATGGTAATACTATTTTTATGACAATGGAGTTATTGCAAGGGGAAGCTTTAGATCTGCTTTTATTGCAACATAAAAATGTGGGACTACCGCAAGAGCAAGCATTAAAAATATTAAAAGATTTTGGTCTGGCTTTGGAATATGCCCATAAAAAAGGCATTATTCATTCGGATTTAAAGCCTGCCAATATCTATGTAACGCCAGATGGCACAAAGGTTTTAGATTTTGGTATCGCAAGAATTGCGTCGGATTCGCGTTATCAGGACCATTTTGATGCTGGTTCTATTGGCGCATTAACACCATCTTATGCCAGTCTAGAAATGTTACATGAGCAAGAACCAGATAAAAGTGACGATGTTTATGCGGCGGCAGTGATAGCTTACGAACTGTTAACCGGCGCTCATCCTTATGGTGGTAAATCTGCGGCTACCGCGCTAGCACTTAATTTAAAACCAGAAAAAATTATCGGATTGAGTAAGCTACAATGGAAAGCGTTATCTTCTGGGTTAGAGTTACGCAGGGAAAATCGTTTAGCAGACATCAGTGAATTTATTCAGGCTATGACAGTCAAGCCGAAACTGCCGGTATTTAAAGTTGCGAGTGTTGTTTTATTTTTGGTGTTAATTGTCGTGGGATATATGCAGTTTTTAATGCCTGATGAGCTGAGCGTTTATGTCGATGATATGTTGCAACGGGCGAATAAATGTCATCAGGAAGAAGATTATTTTTGCGAAGTTGCCAGCGCCAAAGCTATATTGGGAGCGGTACCCGAGCATTCAGAAGCAGCCGAAATACTTGCTCGAGCAGAAAAAGATTTAGCGAATTTTCGCTTACAGAACGAAATTAGCCAAGCGTTAATTAAAGCTCAGGAATGCTTTGCACAGAGTGATTATGAGTGTGCGCTTGAAGCGGCAAAACAAATTTTACAGCGTGACTCTAACCATGAAGCAGCGCTAAATTTGCAGTCTTTAGTTTCTGCAACTATTGAAAACAATAAGCTTCAGTTAGCTCAGCAAACTCAGGCATTTAACGAATCAATGGATAAAGCTAATGAGTGTTTTAATCAACGCAATTATGATTGTGCAATTGAACAAGCTCAGCAAGCACTCATTTATAAACCTGATAATGCCACCGCTGAGTCATTGATTCAAAGTGCGACTTATGCCAATCAACAAACTCAGCAGAACAAGCAAAAAGCTCAGAAAGTCTTGCAGGACGGTTTGAAGTGTTTTAAAAAGCTAGACTATAGTTGCGCTATTGCTAAATCTGAATCTGCACTTGAATTTATTCCGGGGTATCGAGAAGCGTTAAAGCTTAAACGCGATGCTCAAAAGGCAATGGAGAGTGTTAAGGGCACAATTGAAATACAGTAATAACAACGGGGATGGGGTTATATTGATACCGGTAAAAATTATTTAGTTGATAATGACTCTTTATTTGATAAATAATAGCCAGTATTAAATAAATAACTAAAATAGATAAAAGCACTCAGGAATTAATCTAAACATTAGGAAGAATACGCCATGAAACTGTCAAATAACAATATTTTAGTGATCTCAACACTTTCTATCATGCTGGTAACTGGAGTTGGGTGTGGTGGTATGAATAGTAAACGTCTGAGGACTATTGGGGCAGTAATTGCTGTAGGTATCGCAGCTAAGTTGATATATGACATGGTGATTGATTATCAGACTGAGCAAGTCAGTAATGAAAACCAAGTAATTGATGATTATAAGAAAGAACATAAACAGTTACCTGAAGAACCTGTTTTAGTGTCTTATGTTTCTAGCTTAAAGCCTGGGGATGTTGTAAAAGTCGGAAGCCCTATTTCAATTACTTCTTCACTTGAAGTTGTTCGAGGTAGCAGTAAGAAAGATATTGAAATAAAAGAAAAAATTACCATTTTTGATAACGAAGATCATGAGAAAGAATTAAAAAGTTTGACCAAAGTTGTTAATAAAGATACTAAAGCGTGTGGGGCATTTGAAAATGCATTTACCTTTAAGTTGCCGAAAGGTATGCCCCAAGGGATTTATCCAATAAAAACCTTTGTTATTGTTGATGGCAAAACTTTTGAACCAAAAGAAAACAGAATGCAGTTAGTGATTAACCATGATGAGTATGATGAACCCAGTTTGCGTTTTGTGAACAATAGTAATCAGTCTAGCTGGGGAAATAGTACGGAGTCATTAGTCTTTTCTAAATAATCCTATTGTTTCGACCGACTCAGCGACTTGTTTGATGTTTAAAGTCGCTGAATTAGTATTGTTTTCTCGCAATTCATTGCAATCCATAACCAACCCTCGTATAATCCCGCGCTCTTAAACCGAGTCTGGAAGGTTTAGTTTAACTAAAGCTTTTAAACTTACTATTACAATCTGACCTAACTCCTTGTTATTAAAGTATATTCTACTTTGGTGGCTGGAAACCGTGAGGAGATCTTAATGCGACACTACGAAATCGTATTTCTAGTGCACCCTGATCAAAGCGATCAAGTGCCTGCTATGATCGAGAGATATAGCGCTGTTATTACCGAAGCTGGTGGAAAAATCCATCGTCTTGAAGATTGGGGACGCCGTCAAATGGCTTACGCAATCAATAATGCACACAAAGCCCATTACGTATTGTTGAATGTTGAGTGTGAATACTCAGCAATCGCTGAATTAGAAAATCTATTCAAATTCAATGATGCGGTTTTACGTAACCTTATCATCAAAATGAAAGGTGCGGTCACAGAAGCTTCTCCATTAGCTAAAGCGAAAGAAGAAGCAGCTAAGCGTTTCGATTCATCTGATAAAGATCGAAGTGAGTCAAGAAACAATTCTAATGAAGACGATTCAGCTGATGAAGAAGAAGCTGAAGAGACTGAAGCAGAGTAACGGAGGATAACATCATGTCTAGACATTTCAGACGTCGTAAGTACTGCCGATTCACTGCTGAAGGCATTACCGAAATTGATTACAAAGATTTGGCTACATTGAAAAGCTATGTCACTGAAACTGGTAAAATTGTTCCTAGTCGTATTACAGGAACTCGTTCTAAGTACCAACGCCAGCTTTCAACAGCAGTTAAGCGTGCACGTTTATTGGCATTATTGCCTTACTCTGACGCGCATAAATAAGCAACGATTAACGAATTAGGGGATAGACTAATGCAAGTCATTCTACTTGAAAAAATCCGTAATCTTGGCGAACTGGGTGATAGCGTAACTGTAGCGAATGGTTATGGACGTAATTTCCTGCTTCCTCAAGGTAAAGCGGTTCCTGCAACAAAGGACAACATCGAAAAATTTGAAGCGCGTCGTGCTGAGCTTGAAAAGAAAGCTTCTGACGAATTAAGTGCTGCACAAGCACGAGCTGATAAATTTGCTGATTTTACAGTTACAATCCAAGCTTATGCTGGTGACGAAGGTAAATTATTTGGTTCTGTTGGAACTAAAGATATTGCTGAAGCGTCGACTGAAGCTGGTGTTGCGCTTGAAAAGCACGAAGTTCGCCTACCAAACGGTGCGCTACGAACTATTGGCGAATTTGACGTTGATATACATTTGCACTCAGATGTTGAAACGACACTTAAGCTAGTTATCACAGCACAAGCTGAGTAATTTTTTCAACTAATAAATTGAAATGATTACCGTGTTTGGATTGCTTAAAAGCGATGCAAATGCAAAAATAAAACACCTCTTTCATCATGACTGAGGTGTTTTTTTTGGACTAAAAATAGGTGCTTTATTCTTGAAATTGTAGCGCTATATTTGTCCAAGTGTTTTTCTTTTAAGATGGCATTAACCTGCATTTAGGTTGTATTCAACTAAAATAGGTTAGGTTATCGTTTACTGTTAGTCGGAATACTTCAATGCAAGACGATCATCAAGTTAGTAATGTCAAAATGCCGCCACATTCACTCGAAGCTGAGCAATCTGTATTAGGCGGCTTGCTGCTTGATAATGAGGCGTGGGAGAAGGTTTCTGATAAATTGGTGGCGGAAGATTTTTATCGTAAAGACCATCGGTTAATTTTTAGAGCATTACAGTATTTGGCCGAAAATGCTCGTCCTATGGATGTGGTCACCCTTTATGAGTTTTTGGAACAAGAAGGCGAAGCTGATGAAATTGGTGGCTTGGCTTACATTGGGGATCTGGCTAAAAATACGCCAAGTGCGTCTAATATTGGGGCTTATGCCAAAATAGTCAGAGAACGAGCTGTATTACGAGAAATGATTTCAGTATCTAATGAGATTGCTGATGCTGCTTATTTCCCCAAAGGAAGAACACCTGATGAGTTGTTAGATCTGGCAGAGAGCAAGGTATTCAAAATTGCGGAGCAAAGAGAAAGTAATGATGCTGGATTACAGTTAGCCGCCAATTTTCTTGATGAAACTTTAGATCGTGTTCAATTTGCGGTTGAGTCTAAAGGAGGCATCACCGGAATGGGGACTGGATTTACTGATCTGGATAAAATGACCAATGGCCTGCAAAACTCAGACTTGTTGATTGTTGCCGGGCGTCCTGCTATGGGAAAAACGACTTTTTCGATGAATATTGCTGAGCATGCAGCCATTCATAGTGGAAAGCCTGTGCTAGTTTTTAGTATGGAGATGCCCGCCAATCAGCTACTGATGCGTTCCTTTGCATCTATAGGAGGGATTGATGCTACAAGATTAAGAACTGGTGCCTTGGATGATCGTGACTGGGATAACCTATCTGTCGCCACGAATATCCTAAAAAACAACTGTAAGATGTATATTGATGATTCGGCTGGTTTATCGCCGTCTGAAGTCCGTTCTCGTTCGCGCCGAATTGTGAGAGAGCATGGCGATGTTGGGCTGATAGTTATTGATTACCTTCAATTAATGAGTGTTCCAGGATTAGGGGATAACCGAACCTTGGAAATTTCAGAAATTTCTCGTTCTTTAAAAGCGTTAGCTAAAGAGTTACAGGTGCCTGTGATTGCTTTATCCCAGCTTAACCGCTCCTTGGAGCAACGTGCCGATAGGCGTCCAGTTATGTCTGACTTACGTGAATCAGGTGCGATTGAGCAAGACGCTGATATCATTATGTTTGTTTATCGTGATGAAGTGTATAACAAAGATTCAGAAGACAAAGGCACCGCAGAAGTTATAATTGGTAAGCAACGTAATGGTCCAATAGGGAGCATTCGCTTAGCTTTTCAGGGCCACTTTAACCGCTTTGTAAATTTGGCTAAATCTTATGGTGACGACTTTTAGTTATTCGTTTTTGATTTTTATATTTTAGGTGTAAACCACTTATATGCGTTCCACAAAAGCAATTATTGATCTTTCTGCTATTCAGCATAATTTGAAAATGGTGAAACAATTTGCACCTAAAACGCAGGTGATGGCTGTTGTAAAAGCGGATGCTTATGGTCACGGTATTGTAAAAGTCTCTCAACAAATACCAGAGAGTGATGCAATTGCTGTGGCTTGCATGGATGAGGCAATTACCCTGCGTAATGCAGGCATTCAAAATGAAATTATTTTACTCGAAGGGTTTTTTAGTCAAAACGAACTGCGTCAGGTACTCGAATATAATTTACAAACGGTCATTCATCAGGAATCACAGCTGAATGATTTGATACAAATATCTGAATTAAAAACGAAACCGAAAAAATTAACGTTGTGGTTAAAAGTTGACTCAGGAATGAACCGTTTAGGTTTTGAACTGAAAGAGTTTTCACGGGTTTATCATCAACTCAAGAATTTACCTTGGGTTGATTCTATTAATTTAATGTCGCATCTTGCCTGTGCTGACGATATTAATAACCCATTAACACAGTCTCAAGTTAAACGTTTTAACGAAATAACTCAGTTGCTTGATGAACCTAAAAGTATGGCGAATTCTGCTGGTGTTGTTGCATGGCCGGAAACTCATTTCAATTGGGTTCGGCCTGGTATTATTTTATATGGTTGCTCCCCAATGATTGGCCTTACTGGCGAGCACCATCAGTTAAAGCCTGCAATGACTTTACAATCAAAACTGTTCTCAATTAAACAATTAAATGTAGGCGACACCGTAGGTTATGGTGCGAGCTGGCAAGCTAAACAGCCAACTCGTATTGGTGTAATCGCTATAGGTTATGGTGACGGTTATCCCCGCCACGCCAAAGAAGGCACGCCTGTTCTAATTAACGGTAAGCTTTATCCTTTAGTGGGCAAAGTTTCTATGGACATGATTACCGTCGACTTAGGTATGCAAGATGAAGTAGCACTCGGAACCGAAGCAATATTATGGGGGAAAGGTTTGCCTGTAGAAACCGTTGCACAGCATGCTGACACTATTGCTTATACTTTGCTTTGTGGCGTGACATCTCGCGTGAGGTTTGAATGGCTGGACGTATAGAAAGAATTCAATTATCGACAAACGGGCAAGGACTTTACGAAGTCACTCAGAAAGTCGCCAATCTGGCTACTCAGCAATCTCTTGATTGCGGTTTATGTACTGTTTTTATCAGACACACTTCATGTAGTTTATTAATTCAGGAAAATGCCGATCCAAGTGCGCGCATTGATTTAGAAAACTGGATGAATCGACAAGTACCAGAAAACGACAGTTTATATACTCATACATATGAAGGCAGTGATGATATGCCCGCGCATATCAAGTCCATGTTAACTGCTACACAAATATCGATTCCTATAGAAAAAAATCAGTTATTACTGGGTACTTGGCAAGGTATTTTTTTATGGGAACACAGACATGCTACGCATCATCGAGAGCTAATTGTCCACTTTGTGTAAGTCGTAATGAGTGTTGTATTGAATTTTTATCTAGCATTTATAATTTTAGAGCACAGTCTTCGATATAATAATATTTGACTTGTATTGGAAAAAGGTAGTCTTCTGGTTGAGCATCAAAAGCTCAATATTCAATTAAACAGATATTTAAGCATAAGCATCAGTGTCGCTTGTTGCATCTAATTAAGTATTTTATTAATGCATGCTTATGCGAAGTTTTATTATGTGCTGGTGATGGTAGGATTATCATTACGAAAATTTAGTCAATAATTTTAAGGAAAAATATAATGAAAAAAATTCTCATTTCAATATTATGCATGCTCACTTTCTCTCAAGTGCATGCTATTGGGCATGTCTCAAATGCTAAAGTAACCAGTGTTCGAGTCGATCATAATGGTAGAGTAATGGTTATATTTGATAAGCAAATATCAGGAACTCCTCCTAGTTGCGTACATGAGGGATATAAAAATGCTTTTGCCGTTGATACAAAAAATCCTGGTGCTAATGCTGTTCTCAGCTGGGCATTAACCGCAAAATCAACGGGTGAAAAAGTTTCTGTCTATGGCTTAGGTGTATGTGGTGTTTACGGTGGGAATGTTGTTGAAAGTTGGAATTACGGGGTATTTCTATAATACCTGTACACTGATTTTTATAAATGAAAGGGGATTGTGATAAATTTAAAAAATAATAAAAGTCGCTAAGTTCGAGGAAAATCAGTCTCAGAAAACTCTAGTGAATATTCAAGAAATATTAGATTTTATAAAAGAACTCGACTGGATGTCACTAGAAAAAAACTTAACGATGCTGCTCTACGGGATAAGATTTTTCAGTGAACTTGGCGCTATGTTATTTTGTGATAAAAAATATATCCATAACTATTTTACAAAAAATATAATCACAATTTAGATAGAGTAATTAATATAGGAGAATACCTTGAGTGACGAGTGGGATGAATATGCTGAAGGGTGGGATATCGAACCTACGGTAATTGATTATGCAAAAAATGTATTTAAAGAAATTTCGACAGAAATTAATTTGAATAACTTATCTGTTTTTGATTTTGGTTGTGGTACTGGGGTGCTTACTCAAATGATGAGCCCTGTAGCTAAAAATATTGTTGCATTAGATACTTCATCCAAAATGATTGATAAAACATTTTTTAATTTCTGAGTTGTTATCAAAAGACCTTATTGATAATAATCAACAGTTAAGTCAAAAATTTGATCTTATTGTTGCGTCATCTGTATGCTCTTTTTTACCTGATTACCCTTCAACTTTATGTTTACTAAAAAATATGTTGAAACCTGATGGGATTTTTATGCAATGGGATTGGCTTGCAACAAGTAATCATTCAGACATGGGATTGACTCAAGAGACAATTGAAAAAACTTTACTTCGATGCAGTTTCAGTGATATCAAAATAAAGTTTCCATTTATAATGAAAAGCTCGCAGGGCGATATGCCAGTCATTATGGCTGTAGGAAAGAATATCTGATAAGTTAATCAAATTAAAAAGCCTATGACCGTCGCTTACTTCAGCTGAGCTGGGATAAAAAAGATATTTAAGCATCCATGCACATCATTGATGCTTAAATATTGTGAGTAATTTTACTGAGTGAGTTGTTAGACAACCGCTTAACCACAGCATGAGCACTAGCACAGGATTTTGCCCTGTAATAACGCGCTCATCTTCGATTAAATATCCATTCCATGACCGAACTTTGCTATAACGAGGCGAATTATAAGTGATAGATTCTTCTAACATATCTCAAAAAATAGTTAAAAAAATATTTATCTCAAATAAGTAATTTTAATGTGCGATAAAACCAACTAAACCTAACAGGTCAATGTTACAACTGCAGATTTTTTTAAAGAAAAGAGTCTTATTCAGAAGCCATCAGCTAACTTTTGGCCTCTGCTGATATCTGTCGAGGTTTTTATGAAATTTATTTATCAATGCATCACCCTACTATTAGTTAGTTGCTTAACTTCATCATTATTCGTTCACGCTGCTCCAAAACAAGGATCTAGAATTCAACAGGAGCTCGTAGCGCCTCCATTATTGCCCGAACACGACCAAAACTATAAAGGAAGTCCTAGAACTATTGCTGTAACGCTAACGATTGAAGAAAAAGAAATGGAAATTGATGACGGTGTTTTTATTCAAGCATTAACTTTTAATGGTTCTGTTCCTGCGCCTATGATTGTCGCGACACAAGATGATTTTGTTGAAGTTACTTTAATTAATCCTGCGACAAACCAAATGTTCCACAATATTGATTTTCATGCTGCAACTGGTGCTATGGGGGGAGCATCAATCACTGGAATTGAGCCTGGAGAAAAAACGATATTGCGTTTTAAAGCGACTAAACCCGGTGTTTTTGTATATCATTGTGCTCCAGGTGGGAGAGTGACTCCATTTCATGTAGTAGGTGGTATGAATGGAGCTATTTTGGTATTACCTAAAGATGGATTACGCGATGCTAAAAATAAAAAAATCGACTACGACAAAGCTTATTATCTTGGAGAGCAGGATTTTTATTTGCCTAAAGATAGCAGTGGGCAATTTATACGTTATGCGAGTATTAATGAGGCTATGGAGCCAACCATTAAATTAATGCAATCGCTAATACCAACTCACCTTGTGTTTAACGGACGTGTGGGAGCACTGACAGGTAGTAATGCCTTAACTGCCAATGTGGGTGAAAAGGTTTTATTTATTCACTCGCAGGCTAATCGAGATTCAAGACCTCATATTATTGGTGGACATGCCGATTTAGTTTGGCAGGGAGGTTCTTTTTCTAATCCGCCTTTACTTGATATGGAAACTTGGTTTGTGCCTGGAGGAGCTGCGGTAGCTGCATTGTATGAGTTTAAACAACCTGGTTTATATGCCTATGTAAACCATAATTTAATTGAAGCTATTCAGCTAGGAGCCGCTGCGCATATTCAAGTGAGTGGTAGTTGGAATAATGAACTCATGGAATCTGTTCTGCCGCCGACACCTATTAATTAAACTCTATGCTGAATCGGTTGAATATTTAAAGGTATAAAAATAAACTGAACGACTGTAAATGCTTTACAGTGTAATTGAAATAATGATCAATGTTTCTTTATGGTTGATTTTATATTAATACGCTGATAATAAGCACTCCTGATGCAGCGAAGCTAAACAAGATAATATAGAGCAGTCCGAGAAAAATAAATTTGAATAAAGTTAAGAACCAGCCTTGTTTATAAACTTTTTTCATTGCTAAGTAAATATAAAGTACTAACCACCATGAGAGAAGTATTTTTGCTAAGCCTGTAATCCAGCCTCCGATTTGGGCGGCAGTATTTTCCGCATTCATTAATGCTGAATTGACATGGTTCAAGCCGACAAGTATTAATATGCTGAGAAATAAAAAAGCATGAGTATGGAAAGTGAAAATAATATGCTCTATGTAGTATCGCCGTGAAAATGGGTAAGATAATTTCATCAGCAATGCAAAAACAGGTACGAAGAAAAGCATGGTTTTAGGTACCATTTGTAATAAGTCCGCAAAAAAATCAGAGGGATCTTTTTTGGCTTTATCTAGCTTCTCTTGTAGCTTCATTTCTAGTGCTTCATCTTGCTCTTTAGAAAGAAAAGGAAGATTTGTGGTAACTTTAAAGTTGTCATCAATATTAATCCCTTTGTTATATGGCGGTTCCGGTGCTTTTTTTACTCCTTGTAGTTGAATGTCGTCGGGAGGCTCAGGATTTGGTGTTTCATTAATTGTGAGTTCCTGCTCCAATCCAAATTGATCTAGTAGACTTTGTGCTTGCTTGATTTTTTCTATGGCCTTGGCTCTTTCTTCGGCTGACATGCTAGCCAGCTTTTTCTCTATTTCTGCTTTGTCAAAAATAACGATGTTCTCTTGCTCTGCTAGTTGTTCTTTGACTTCTTGCATTTTTTCTTGATCGGCAATATTAAGTTTCATATCGCTAAATTTTGTTAGCAACCAAAGGACAAAAATACAAATAAGACTGGTAATAATTATATTCTATGTAAAAACTCGATAATACAAACAAAAATAATAAAATAAATAA
>JAUIHB010000383.1 GCA_030432465.1 Gammaproteobacteria bacterium | reverse complement strand
AGGGTAACTAGTCGTCTGAGAAGGATTGTTCGCGGTAACAGAAACCGTAGCAGCATCCGTACTTCGTGCAGTCAATTCTGACGGAATAGTCCACGCATATGTTAAGGGGGCATTTTCAGGATCTGACGCTTGTACGTTAATGCTAATTGTGCCCGATGCATCCACTCGATAAGAAGCGTCCAGTGAAGCCTGTGGTGGCAAATTAGTCTGTTGTTTTTTAATATCTAGAGCATAAGATTCTTGAGAACTGGTTAACCAAATTTTATTGGCATAAGGGTCACGCTCATCATAAACAATTTGTTGCTGAGCATTTTTAACACCTAATTTAACAGCGCTTGAATATTTTTGATTAACACTATTTGCCAGCTCTTCAGACCATACCGCTAAGTTTTGATTAGACTCAGTAATATTCAATTTTTCAAAAACTTTTTCATTACCTTGTGGAGTAAATACACGGAACCAGATTTCATCTCCAACACTCGCTTCATCACCTCTTTGTACGTAGTAACCTTTATCATTCCAATCATCTGGTGGCGTAGTCACATTTTTGATAGTGATATCACTACAGTTGTAAAAACCTTCTCCTGCCGCATCTCGACGTTGCCAACGTGTGTATAATATTGCATCACCTTCTCTACCAGTAGGCAAACTAACCTGCATTTTATACATATTTCTACCACCAACCTGAGTAATCCCAACATTTGGATGACTATCAACTAACTCTAAATCAGACCACTTTAAAGGTTGACTGGCATCGTAACTAGGTTTAGTTAAGTAGAATTCCCAAAAGCTGGGGTTATGAGGGGTTGCCGCATAAAATAAATATTCAAACTCACCATTAGCATTTAGCTGAATATCCGTTCTTTGCCAATGTGGTGAAGGCACGTCAGTTCCAATTTTAGCGCTATCGCCGGAAGCACATAAGCTGCCATCAGGAATCGCGGCTTTAACCGCTGCTATATTTTCATAATCAGCAACATTTGCCGAAAACTCAATACTTTGAACAAACTGAAAAGTACCTGACTCCAAAAATGCAGCACGACAACCTAAATTAGGTATTGCAGATCCATCATCAGGCCACCAATAGCCACCATCATCTGCACAGAATTGCTGTCTTGCTTTTGGGAATTCTGAGTACCCGTGTGCACCAGCAAGCGAACTATAACCAACTGAGAATACGGACAACATTGCTAAGGCTGTTTTTTGTAACTTATTTATCTTTAATGACTGTAACTTCATCATTATGGTTTCCTCCTATTATCGTTTTATTTAAAGGTATTACCACATCATTTACCTAGTTTCAGATCAAAACCCCTGCATCCGTGCGCACGATGGAATTTTGGCGCAAAATGACATCGCTGTCATAAACAGAATAAGATTACTCTAATCGATGGATGAAATAAATAAACAAGCTTATTTTTTAGTCATAAATTGAACACAATTAGCATTTATTGAGATAAAACTCACTTTGTTGGCTAATCAATCATTGATATAACGCGATCTATTTTTGATCGTTGTTTTTTAACATAAAACTCACAATCCTTACGAGCTTACCGTCAATAAAATCAAAATAACTGATGAAGTTAGCATGAAATTTTGTATCTTTTTAAAGTGAATTCAAGTTGTTAGGAGATTTTTAACTTGTTACTTTGTTAATTGAGATACTATCTAAGATATATATTTAGATTATCCGAGGGTTCAATTAAAAAATTTATTTGAGTTTGTCATTATTTCAGGGGGAGTAATATGAAATATTCAGGATTAAAACAACAAAAAACAACTCAGGCCGTAAGAAACATCTTATTGCTCGCCGGCGTATCGCTAGCCTTTTCAACACCTATATCAGCTGCGGAGATTTCTGCTGATGAGAAAGAAAATGAAAGAATCGTTGTTACAGGCTCACGGATAGAAAGAACCAGTGCACAAATGACCACTCCAACAACCATTATCGACTCTGCTGCTATCGAAATGTCAGGAATAAAAAATATTGGTGATTTACTCAATCGCTATCCTGCTTTACTCGATGGTATTGGAGGAGCTGCAAATAATGACAATGGGACCGGAACTATTGCTCAGGCGGGTTTAGAACTCGCGAATCTAAGAGGCTTGGGAACAAATAGAACTTTGGTTTTAGTCAATGGTCGCAGACATGTTCCTGGTTCTGCCGGAACATCATCAGTTGACATGAGTATGATCCCTGCCTCACTGATAGAGCGTGTCGAAATTATTACAGGAGGTGCCTCAGCAATTTATGGTGCTGACGCTGTAACTGGTGTTATTAATGTTATTTTAAAATCAAATTTTGAAGGAACACAAATAGATTTATCTGCGGGTATTACTGATCAAAGTGACGGGGAAACTCAAGACATCGGATTAACCTGGGGTACAAACTTTGCTAATGGCAATGGGAATTTAACCGCTCACCTAGCCTACTCTAACGAAGAAGAAATCCCAATGTCTTCTCGCCCT
>JAUIHB010000080.1 GCA_030432465.1 Gammaproteobacteria bacterium | reverse complement strand
ACAGTAACAATTTAGCGTGTTTATTAGAAATGCCAAACGAACTTGTCAACTGAAAGACAGATTGCTTATAAAACTTCATTTACTAATCAACTTAAATCCGATTGTGAATCTCTCTAATTCACCCGCTTTTCTGATAGGGCGAACATACTTTATTTCTTTGACGCGAGGGTTATCTGAAAGCTCTCGAAAAACGGCACGAGCATTAAGAGAGCTTCCACCTAAGCCTACCTCGCTACCATTAATCACAAGTGACTGAATATCTAACGGTTCCTTCAAATCAGACAACACACCAAATATCTCATATGAATATTTGTAGTCTCGAAACGGTTCTGAAAGAGAACGTAATTGCTGCCTTTTTTCATCAACAGTTCGCTGCTGCGCATTCATATCCTGCAATAAGGATTTACTTGATTCATAACGTTCTTGTGCAATTTTATAATCCCAGTTTAAAAAAGCACTCGTCGCTGTAAAATAAAATACTCCACAAGCAACAATAGCTGCTACATGTCCAACGGTGAGCGTAAAGTTTAATTTTGAACCTAAATGGATATAATTAAAACTCTGCGACAGTAGCGAGTAATTTATACTACCAATTAACTTCTCTACAAATTCCTCTAATGATTGGTGTCCTGCGTTCGCACTTAAAAGATGTTGCAGCACACCTTTTTGCTGATGTAAAAATAACGCCTTATAATTAGCATCGTGCAAGTACTCACCTACACCATCAATTTTACCAATTAATTCATCACCATTACATCTTACTATGAACTGCTCAGGCAGAATTAAGCCTCCTTTGGGTTGGTTTTCCTTTAATGTTTCAATCAACTGTGCATCTGCATAATATGCTACAATAAAAAAACCATCCTTAGAACGAAACGCCTGTGTCCAAATGTAAGAATTTGAAAAAGGGTTGTTTTTATCTGTAAATAAGGTAATGGCTAATTTTAAATCTTTCTTTTTTGTAATTTTAAAAAAAGCCTTGCGTTCAAGCACGTGTTTTGAAGAAACAACCAATAACCTAGAATCTTGCTTACTCTTTTTAATAAGTTCGCGGTTTTTGGTTAAATGAAAATATTCACCGTCAATATAATAACTCGTATTAAACTGAATAAATTGTTCTAGTTTTTGTAAATTATTACTCATCTATTTCTCGGCTATTCCGACCAGTGCCAAAACTGCAAAACGGGCCTAGGTTTATACCGCAAATTGTAGCTGAAAACAACATTTCTCCTTGCTTGGCTATCGCCGCGTTGAATGATCAATTCCATTTCAATTTCTTTTGAAGGAGCTATCGAAATTGCACTCAATTCATTAGTATTTTGAATAACTTTACTTGCCTGCCTGGAGTCTGCACCTTCTTTTGCTGAGCGCAGTACCTTTTTCAATGCGGGTGACATAGGTAAGGCTTTGATTACCTCATTGCTTGCAAATAATGGGTTTATTGTACCACTGGTAAACAACAACATATTATCCATAATCAGTGATTGCTTGTTCACATCATTTGGAAAACCACATACAAGTGTTAACTCACTCAAACTTTGAATTGACGCATTGCGAGGGGGCCTAGCTCCTTGCAGTACATAATACGTAGACTCTTCTCCGTTAAGGCGCTTAAATTCATCGGGGTCTTGCCAATCATCTAAACAATCAATTAACCTATTCGCCTCTGTTACTTCAAAATCATTTTGCTGTAAAAAATTAGAAAATAAGTTTTTATTTAATCCAGAAAGAGAAAACTTGCCTTGAGAATCCTGTAACCGCAAGTTAACCCCTTCTCTCAAAGAGAACCAATCACCTCGGTAATTCCATTTCACATACTCTTTTTCTTCAATATACCTGTTCGTTAAGTGTAAAAAAATAATCTCATCGACCATAGAATCAGCTTCAATCTCAGCTAATACACGATTTTGCTGCAAACCAACTAAACGTACATTTTGTTGTGTTAGACCAATGAAGTAACTAATCACCCAACTCAGCAGCGACACTACAAGTAAAACGCTGATTAAAGCAGCTCCTGAGATTCTATGGTTTGACAACATCAATATGACCCAAGATTAGAGGAATGTGAATACTTGCGCATATTTTCAATTTTTGTCCAAAACAACCAACTACGTTCATTGTTTTTATCCTCAAAAATAATTGACAGCTTGGCAGGCAATAAATGTAAATATGTCGATATCCCAGCTTGAGCTTCGAATCCCTCCATTTGAAAACGTCCCTGCTCTTCTGAATATTCAACTTCGAACTGAATGTTTTCAGCTAATATACTTTTAGGAATTTGAACACACTGTTCATTTTTTTCGACAGGCACAAACGATAATCGGTAAGGTAAAACAGACTTTAGCGGGCACTCTAAAACCAGAAGCTCAAAGAACTCGTCACTAACTTCTTTCACCAATAATGTGACGAGCACCTCAGGCGCGTTTGAAAAAATCATAGGCGATGATGAAACATACTGAACTTTCATTTTTTCAGCAATAAAAAAGGGGGTTCTACTGCCGTTTTCATCTACTGTGTAATAGTCAAGCATTGCACGAAAAGAACTTTTAAGTTTTATTCGAGTGATTGATTCCCACTGTTTCTCATTGAAACTACTTCGAGTATTCACTGCAAACCCTAAAAATGTTGAAAGCGATTGATAACTCAACGTTAATACAAGCATTAATATCGTTAAAGTAATCAACACTTCCACAACAGAAAATCCGAGTACTCGTTTCACGAATCCGAAACTCCTGAAAATGAGTTATCAATCACTAACACTTTAATTAAGAAAGGCGGATGCTTATATTCAGCAAGCTCGCAATTAACTAACAAGTGATACAAATACATTTGTTCTGCACTGTTAACCGCCTTCCCTATTTCAGCGTTAAATGAGACGGTACCGGCTTCTTGCTTATTTTCAGTCGTCCAGTTACAGACAGTTTGATTATGTATAAGTTCACCTTTTTCAAGATATTCCTGTTTTATCTTATGCCTTATCTGCTCGACTAAATCTGGTAACTCCATATATAAATCAGAACGACTTGCAAAACGAATATCATTTTGAACATAGTTTGCATATATTAAGTTCGTTAAAGCAATTGTCATCGTAATAATAGTTACCGATATTAATAATTCGATTAACGAAAACCCGCTGTCTCTTATTTTAAACATAACTTATCAAACGCCTGAAATACATCACCATTTTTTAGCTGAATTGTGCAGCTACTCGCTAAACCTGACGGCATTATGTTTATTTTCTGTTCCAAAAAGGCTAGATACTCCACTTTATTTACGGAGAATGGTTTATCTCCTTCTTGAACTACTTGATAATGAAAACCTTCAAATTTGATAGTTAGTACTTGGTTACCCCAAGCTGCTTGGTTTTGCAAAAGCGAGAAGTTAGCTTTTAATTCAACTAACTCTAGTCGTTGCTGCCGCCTTTCGACAGCATCAACCGTGAGCGGAGCTACAATTGATAAACTACTCCCAATAATTAACATCACGATTAAGATTTCAGGTAACGTTAGACCCGTCTGATTAAATCGCAACATCTTGCGCGCTCATAATACTTAACATCATAATAATCACTACGCCACCCACTATGATTCCCATAAAAAGTATTAATAACGGTTCTAACATTTTTAAAGTACTAGCTAACCTAGTATTAAACTCATGTGATTTACGTTCCAACATTTCACTGAACGCTTTGGCGATATCACCTGTTTCTTCACCAACCTCAATAAACCCAATTTCCATAACTGAAAATAAGCCTGTGTCTTCCATAGACTTAGTCAAGCTGACGCCAGATTGAATCTTGCTTTTGACGTCTAAAAATTTCAGCCTCGCTTCATTATCTGTTAAGGTATTTGCTGATAGGTTTAAAGCGTCTGTAATAGATAGACCTGAATTTAGAGTCGACTTCATTGCCGAAGCAAACCTAAGTTGCTGGGATAATGCAACCATGCCATTAACTAATGGTGCCTTTTGTAAGGCAAGCTTTACTCTGCGCCGAGTTTCCTTGATTGAAGTTGTATCGGTAAAAATAAAATAAAAAAGAGCTATGGCTGCAACAAATAGTGTCAAAGTACCAGGTACACTTCTAACAAAGTCTGAACTAGCCATCAGCGCAACCGTATAGCTAGGCAAATCTTTAACTTGTTCGAGCATGCCTGACAATTGAGGTACAACACTATATAAAATAAATAATATTGAAATAATACAGACAAAAACGATGATTATTGGATATATGGCGGCTTGTTTTATCTGACTGTTAATACGGCTCTGGAATTTAAGTTGTTCACTCAAGTCAATCAAAACCTTGTCCAATTGACCTGTGCTCTCACCTATTTCAACCAGATTGATTACAAGCTCATCAAAATATTCAGGGAATTGAGCTAGTGAATCCGCAAAAGACTTTCCGCCACGAATTCCATTTTGTATTTGACTTACAAGTTGCCCTAGGCTCGCAGTTTCTGCAGACTTTGTAACTAAAGTAAGCGCTTTATCTAAACTGATGCCACTTGATAATAAGCTTGATAAATTAGTAATTATCAATTCAATCATCGCGGGTGTGATACGATCACCTCGAATACTATCTAATAAGCTTTTTTGCGCTTCTTTGACGCTTATCGGCGTTGCATCTATTTGCTCTAGTTGTTGATAAATATCTGATTCATCAACTGCGGTAAACCGCTTTTTTGTTCTAACACCACTACTATCTACAAATACAACATTAAACCCTTTCATTAGCCCGCCACTCTGACAACTTCTTCAATTGTAGTCAGCCCCTTTGTTACTTTAACTATTCCATCTTGGTACAAGCTTCTAAGGCCGCTTTGTTCCATATAGTCTTCTGCTTTCAAAGTAAACAAAGAATCTTTGTTTGTGCCTTTGATAAATTGATCATTTGGTAGGTATTCGATAAGCGCCAATCGCCCTTTATAACCAGTACCATTGCAATGGCTACAACCAACTGCCTTATTAATCTGCATATCCTCAGGCACAATATTGCTATAGTTAGCTAATAGCTTCTCTTTTATCTGTGCCGCATTCTCATCTTCAGCACAACAATGAACACACAATTTTCTCACTAATCTTTGTGCAATAATTGATATAACCGAAGCATTCAATAAGAATTCATCAACCCCTAAATCAATCAAGCGAACATAGGCACTTGGCGCATCATTAGTATGCACCGTACTGAATACTAAGTGACCGGTAAGTGAAGACTGCATTGCAATTCTTGCTGTTTCAGCATCGCGAATTTCACCCACCATAATAACATCTGGATCTTGTCGAACGATACTTCTTAGACCTGCTGCAAAGTCAAAGCCGATATCACTATTAACTTGAATTTGATTAACACCTTCCAACTCGTACTCAACAGGATCTTCGAGCGTAATAATTTTCTCATGGCTTGAATTCAACTGCTGCAAAAAGGAGTACAAAGAAGTCGTTTTACCCGAACCTGTTGGGCCTGTCATCAAAATCACACCTGCCGTTCTAGTAAGATCCTGATTTATACGTTCAATGGTATCTGGCTCAAAACCTAGTTCAGCAATATCAAAACGTAAAGAGCCTTTTTCAAGAAAACGCATTACTACACTTTCCCCATTGTTAAGCGGTAGGATAGATGCTCGAATATCGATATTTAAGTTGTGAAGCGCAATTTTACCATCTTGCGGACGACGCTTTTCTGCGATATCTAAATTAGCTAGTATTTTGATACGTGAAACTACGGGCATGACTAAACTCTTGGGAATGTCATCTAACTTTTGCAGCACCCCATCTACACGAATGCGCACTCGTCCGCCTTGCTCGACCGGTTCAATATGCATATCAGATGCTTTGAGTTCAAGCGAACGATAAATTAACGAATTTACCAAGTTAACGATGGGTGCCTCAGATGCTAAAGCCCTTAAACGCTCAACCTCGACAACACCACTAGAAATAACCTCTTGGTTCTGCTCAAACAAGGTAATAACACGCTGAAGTAACGACTCGGAAGCTAAGCATAATCGGTAGTCAACGTTCTGAAACGCCAATATATTTGTAGCCTCAACATTTAAAGGTTGGTTCGTAATTAGAGTTAGGGTTTCATCATCATAAGATAAAGGATACCAGTTTAATTTCGATAGCGACTTCCAATCAATATCTTGCTCATACGCCAGCTTGATTTTCTGTTCCGAAATAAATTGTTCAGCATTGTCAAATGTAATTAAGTCAATATCAGCCCTCTTTGCTACGTAAGTAAGCAACTCTTCTTCGGAGACTCCTGATAGTGAACATATTGTTGTTTCTAAAGAAACATTGTGTCCAGAAATATATTGTTCAAATTCAAACTGTGACACTGCGCTTTCAGCATCACGCAGCTCATTAACTATCGACAGTAATGGGTTCATCGGTAAGTGATATCCCCATCTAAATCGTCACCACCTTTTTTACCATCACGACCTAAACTTTGCAGAGTATAAGTTGACCCTGTTCTCTCGTAAAAGTATGGGTTCTCCCAAGGGTCGTTAGGAACATTCGTAGGCAGATACGGGCCATCCCAATATTTACCTGTTTTATTAATTAAATTATCTAACGATTCAGGGAATTCATTGTTATCTAAACGGTATGTATCAATTGCAGCACCTAACAATTGCATTTGCGCTTGAGCTGTTTTGACTTTTGAAGAGTCAACTTTACCAAACATAGCTGGGCCAACTAGAGATGCTATTAATCCAATAATTACCATCACTATGAGCAACTCTACGAGTGAAAAACCTCTATTTACTGCTTTCACAATTTAATCCTCTTGTGTTTCTTTAATTCTTTTTGCCGGACAACCGGCATAAATGGATTTATTTTCCAAATCTTTATTTGTGAAGCTGGATGCACCCAATATTGTATAGGCTCCAACTTTTATCGTTGGAAAAACCACCGCATTTGCACCTATCCATGCCTGAACACCTGTTTCACTAGCACCAAGCATAATTGCCCCAGGGGAAATATGCGTAAATGCTCTAACAATTACATCATGTTCAATTACAGCTGCCGTATTCACAATGCATCCAAGATGTAATTGACTAAACCCATTTACAACCGCTGAAGCACCAATCAACACTCCTTTACCCACCTGAGCGTACTGGCTGACTTGAGCCTTAGGGTGGATGAGTGAAACCAATTGGGCATTACTTGTTAAAAGTTCACTCGTAATTTTATTGCGAGTACTATTACATCCAATTGCTACAAAGAACTGATTACTCTCTACAAAATTAGAAAAATCTGAGGTTCTTCCAACAACTTCCCAATGTTCAACAGCTTTTATTGCGGGAAAGCGCTCATCTAGAAACCTCACAGTATAACCCTGTTTTTCGGCAACTTCTGCACAAACTTTACCGTGTCCTCCTGCTCCGACAATCAACAGCTTCATTTAGTTCCCCTAAACTTTTCTGCAGTTGCTTGCCCTCCTTGACTAATACCATCACGTTTAAATACTTTCAGAACAGTGAGAAAAAGAATTTTAATGTCTAATAAAAAACTCCGATTCTCTACGTACCAAACGTCTAGCTTGAATTTTTCTTCCCAGCTAATGGCATTTCGCCCATTCACTTGAGCCCAACCTGTTATTCCCGGTTTAACATTGTGACGCTTAGCCTGTTCATTATCATAAAGAGGGAGGTACTCTACTAGAAGCGGTCTTGGGCCAACGAGACTCATATCACCTTTCAAAATATTTAATAATTCAGGAAGTTCATCAAGGGAAGATGAACGTAACAACTTACCAAACCTCGGTAACCTCTGGTCATCTGACAATAGTTCACCATTGTCATCTTTTTCTTCCGTCATAGAACGGAATTTATACATTTCGAATACTTCACCTCTAATACCCGGGCGTTTCTGTTTAAAAATAACAGGTCGCCCAAGCTTTACTGCTATCAATAATGCTGTAATTACCATAACAGGTGCTAAGCATAACAATACAGAGAGCGATAACAAGATATCAAATAAGCGTTTCAGCATTTTTAAGCTTGAGCCTCGCTGAAAACTTCATGAATAACACTTTTCGTTTTTTCAATTTCGTCACGAGTTAAAGTCGGATGAACTAAAAACATCAATGAAATTTCACCGATACGTTTAGCATTTACCAATCTTTCAGTGGGCCTAAACTTTGTATTATCAAAAGCTTTTTCTAGATATACTTCAGAACAACTTCCTTGATAACAAGGTACCCCATAGGCATTGATTTGATCTACAATGCGGTCTCGTGTCCAGCCGTCTTTTAAACGTGTATCATCAACATAAACATAAAACTTATATTGAGCATGTGCTATCTCTTTTGGATAACTCGGTACATTAACACAATCAAATAAGGAAATTGTACTGGCTAATGCATTGGCATTTTCATTGCGCTTTAATAACCACGTAGACATTAGCTTAAGCTGTATTGAGCCGATAACAGCTTGCATTTCAGTCATTCGGTAATTAGTTCCAAAAGTATTGTGTAACCATCTAAAGCCTGGTGGATGCTCTATATTATAAACAGCATCGAAATCTTTTCCGTGATCTTTAAATGACCACATTTTCTTCCAAATTGACTCGCTATTAGTGGTTACCATACCGCCTTCGCCACCTGTCGTCATGATCTTGTCTTGACAAAACGACCAACAACCAATATCACCAATAGAGCCAACCGAGCGACCATCGTATTTAGCTCCATGTGCCTGAGCACAATCTTCAATTACCTTGAGATTATATTGCTTAGCAAGTGCCATTATCTCTTTCATTTTACAAGGCCAGCCTGCAAGATGCACAACAATGATCGCTTTGGTTTTATCCGTAATTTTTTCTGCAATCGAGACTGGGCAAATATTGCCACTATCCAATTCAATATCCGCAAAAACGGGAACGCCCCCCCAAGTCACGACACTGCTAGCTGTTGCTAAAAATGTACGTGGCGGAATAATTACTTCATCACCAGGCTGGATATCAATCGCTTTTAAAGCAAGTTCTAAAGCTGTGGTACCATTACTCACTGCGATAGCATGTTTAACATTAGCAAATTCGGCAAATTCTTTCTCAAAAGCTTTACATTTATCCCCGGTCCAATAATTGACTCGGTTAGATAATAAAACATTTTTTACAGCGTTAGCTTCTTCTTCCGTAAAGCTCGGCCAAGGACTAAATTGTGTATTTAACATTCAAAAAACCACTAAAAGATTAATTATTAGCTATCACAGCTTTCAACTGTAGTATTGTAACATGCAACAACTCGAGTGAAAATTTCAGCAAACCCATTCTCAAAATAATCCGGCCATTTAAATAATGGATGCCGTAGCCTCGTTGAGTTAGGTCCTACGTAATAAGACAAAGCTTGATTGCTTAAAGGGTATTCTGTTTTCATTAGTTCCATACCTTGTTCATATAATGAAGAATTCATAAACACGTAATAACCTATAAATAAAGTTCCCGATAACTCAAAAGCTTCATACCCTCGCCTCAGTCCTTGAGTTTCGTAGTTATATCTGAATACTCCATTTTCACCCGTAGTATAGTTGTTTTGTAGCAATAAAAATTTTTGTTCACCTGAGTACACCAATACATGCTCTTCATAAGCTCGTCGAAAACCATGTTTTATTTTTTCAAAAAACATCACTTCAAACTCATTATTTCGCATAAATGAATCTAACCATAAAGGTAATCGATGCATATGACTCGAATCAATACCAATAGATTTAATGTATGCTCTTTCCATATGAGGAGTAATCTCAACCTGGCCCGCATAGGCATAATCTCTGTGGTCCCCTTCAAAAGAACCAAAACGGTTTAATACAGATTTAGATAGCTCTTTAACAGATTCATTATCAAAAGGTAGCGATATAGAATTTTTTTTATAGACAACGGCTAAATCGTTTAATGATGCAAGAGTAAACCAATCTTCATCGATAACTGCTCGATAAAAACTAAAATCTGTATCGGGTTCAGACAAATTCCACTCCAGACGCCCTTTCACACCAATTAAGTTTAATTTCTTATCCCAATGAAAAGCTGGTGTTTCAAGCCAAGTTTCTATGACTCGCTTAGTAACCCAATCAAGCATTTCGAGTTCCGTTTCATCCAACTCTTCAGCCAGCATTAGATACTGAGACATAAAATATAAGTACTGTGAGCGTGTTACCCCACCTTCATAGCTACTCAAGTCGATATGTAAATAACTTTTTTCCATCAACTCTTTAAATTTTTCTCTAGGATCCATATCAAATCGTGCATGATGCTTAAAAGCGTAATGCATAGGGACCATAAGAGAAGCAGATGCATCATACGCATACTCATATTGCCAGAGCGGCTCAGCAAGTGCAGCATTAATATTTTGTTGCCACAATGCATCAAAGTTATCAGAGTGTTTTGGTGGACTTGGAGGTTTTGATTCATCAGAACATGATATTATCGTTAGCGAGAAGAGTAGTATTGAAATTATTTTACATAGTGTCATTTCAAGTTTCTCCGAGTAACAAGCCATAGAATAAGATAGAAGACAAACATAATACCACTATATATGGCTAAATAGTTAGTTACCTCAAGCTCAAAAAATGTAGCTGCAACACTCAGCGAAACTAATACGAAAAAACGGCTCATGTCCCAAATTAACGCCTGTTTTTGCTGATTCAACATATTTAACACGTTATTGATCGGAAAAACGCTAAATTGGGCAAAATACATTGGTATAAGATAAACAAGAAATGTAGCTACATCACGCCACTCTTCTCCTAAAACAGGTGTGACTATGTGAGGTGTGATTAGAGCTACGGCTAGAAATACAATGAATGATAAGCTTGCACTTTTAGCTACAACAGCGCTTAGCAAACGCTTTTTTTCATTAATATTGTTAATTAATTTAAAGGCACTCGAAAATGTCTGCGACATAGACTGACCAAATAATGCAAGAGGGATAGCAACTAGCCTATTTGTCATTAAATAAATACCAGAAATCACCGGACCATATTGAAAAGCAATATAAATGCTAGGCAATTGCATACTCGCAGTATTCAAGATGCCAGAAGCAACTGAAAATTTTAAAAAGTTTCGATGTTGAGATAAAACTTTCTTAAACGAAATACCTCGAAAATAAAATCTCGCTTTTTTACAGTAATCTAAGGCTAATGATATGCCTACAAATAAACGCGATATAAGATCACCGATAACCAACCCTTTCGAACTAAAATACAGTGATATTTGCGCGATTGCTTGTACAAAACTGCGCATTAATTTTACACTGGCTACTGTTTTAAAACGCTGCTCTACTATGGCTAGATTAGTGACTAAGTTAAATATTGCTAATAACGCACCAGCAAGAGGCGTGAGTAATACAATATACTCTGGTACGTTAAATTCATTAGCGAAATAAGTTTTAAATGGTATTATTAGTACGAACAAAGCTAATGTAAGTATTAAAGTGACAAAAATCGCACTGCAAAATGTTTCTATTAGCTCTTTTTCAGTTTTGGTATTAAAAACCGCCAATTCTAATCGTAACGCCAAAAATGACGAGAGAATTCCGCTAATACTTAAGAAAACAGCTAGAAAGCCAAAACTTTCTGGTTGATACAAACGAGATAGCAATGGCAAAACACATATAGAAATTGCATATGCTCCGGCATTTCCTTTTAGTAAGGTAAATACATTTTTAAAATATGTATTAATATTCATTGTGAGTTAAATTTGAGCGTTCCTAAAATTAATCGATAGCTAAACTAGATTAACGTGCCTATTAATATTCGATACTTTTGTGTTCATTTTTCTTTGGTAGAAGTGCGACCATGATCAAGGCAATAACTACACCATGAGTAAATAAGCTCGTTACAAAGGGGGACTCACAAAAAGACCACGCCACACCACACAAAGACGGAATAACGATTCTCATATCTTTTCCTACAGAAAAGATATTAAACAGAAGTAAAATCACACCTAAAATAAGACTATTAAAAAATACGCCTAGATTTCCGATATTACCAAAAGAGTCCGCAAGAAAGTTCACGTTAGCTCTTAAATCCGGCCTACCAAAATACTCTTCTCCGATAATAAATGCAGGAGCAACATTATATGAGGTATCAAAAATACTTCGTAAAAAATTTTGGCTGTACATAGCTAAACCGTTAATATCAAAAAACTCGATGTAATACCCCGATAGCATACCGGGCACTATCAATGCTCTGCGAACAAAAACATCAATTAAAATGCCATTATTTGTTAAAATAAAAATCAAAAAAGCGCCAAAGGTAAATAACGAAACACTATAGAAAAACCTAAACCCCGCACGCTCAGGTTGTTTGGAAACCAATCGGTAGACGAAATAAGTAATAACTAATGTAAGAATAAAACTTTTTTGTACCGAAACAGTAAAAATAAGTAATTGAGCCAACACAAATATAGCTGCCCATATTCTCCTATTCTTCCTAAGGTTTATGACGATTAACATGGGAATAAGCAACTTAGTTAACCAAGACATACCATATAATGAGATCACTGATGCAGTAGCCATTGCCTCTCTTTGTTCTAACCTAATACCATACAGTTCAGCTAAGCTTTCCAAAGAAAACAACCTTTTGGGATCAAAACCATAGTCAAGGTACATGGATAAAAAGATAATTAAAAAGAATGAAAACAACACGCCATAGAACAAGCGTTCATTCAAATATGGTAAATCAATAATCTGGATCTTTATATTTGAAATCCACACAACAACTAAAAAACTTAAAGCGAAAGTGACTTGGGCTGCAAATAAACTATACCCCCCTATTTTATTTACCGACACTAAAGGTATAGAAAGAGAGGGGATTATCACTACGACGAGGAAAAACCAAACAAAAATATCAGATGGCTTATTTACTGAATCAGGCATCTGAGTTGCTACAAATGCTATCATCATCATATTCACAATCAGTGCCACTATGCTTGGGGAAAAGTATTTGTAACCCATGTAAGCATACTGCGGCACAACATGAAGCTTATAGGACGTGATTAACGCTCCCATAAATAACAACGCTAAAACCGCTTTATACAGTAAATACTTACTTTTCAAGGAATGGTCGCTAAACAGGCTGTTAACCATTATCTGATTTTCGGAAGTAATTAAATATTAATGTAAATATACAAGTGATTATTCCAAAAACTACGCCAAAGAACCCACCTAAAATGACGATTAATATTCGATTTGGTGAACTAGGTAGTTCTGGTCTAATAGCAGGATCAATAACCTGAAAAAAGTATTCTTCCCTAACATTTGCCAGCATGATAGTCTGTAATTGTTGTTCAATTAAATCATAAAACACACTTTTCATACCTGTTAAATCAACATTTTTTGATTTTTCAGTTAGGTATTTAACACTCTTTTCAGCTTCTATAATATCTTTACCTCGCATATATTCGTTAATATTCTCAAATAATATATTAACCATTTCTTGT
>JAUIHB010000079.1 GCA_030432465.1 Gammaproteobacteria bacterium | reverse complement strand
TAGATCGGGATAATCAACGAGTAAATCGTACGAGCCACCCAGACTCTTGGGATCAGAAAAAAGGGAGTTTAGACACTCCAAAGACATGTACACAAGATAACTATAGTGCTAGTGCTTGTGCCCCAGAAGCCATAAAAAACAGTCCCAATTATATTTCTCCTATTACTGAATCATGTCAAACGAGCCATATTGTGTTTCTCACCGATGGCTATCCGACAAGTCACCATCTTCGAACTAATACTGCCTATACTAATTGGTCAGGAGGCACGTGTAGCAGTTATAACTATGGTGCTGATTGTGCAATTAAAATTGCGGGCTTTTTAAATAACAATGATCAGGCACCTAATGTCACTGGTAAACAGTCCGTTACAACTCATACCATTGGCTTTGACATTGATTTTAAAATGCTTGAAGACATGGCTGCTGCTGGAGGGGGAGGGTACTATACCGCTTCCAACAAAGAAGGCTTGATTAAAGCAATTACCAGTATTGTCGGTTCAATTGCTGATGTTAATACAACTTTCGTTTCTTCTGGTGTATCTGTAAATCAGTTAAACCGTTTGACTCATAATGATGAATTGTATTTTGCTTTGTTTAAACCAGCTGCGGGAAATATATGGCCGGGCAATTTAAAGAAGTTTAAATTGAAAGGTGGCAAAATAGTTGATAAAGACTCAGAGCCTGCTGTCGATGGTGGTAATGGTCAATTTAAGAGTGATTCATGGAGTTGGTGGTCAAGCTCTAGTGATGGGAATGATGTTCAGAAAGGCGGTGCTGCTGAAAAATTAGGCACCAGCCGTAAAGTCTACTCTAACTTAAGTGGACCCGACCTGACTAGTACAAGTAATGCTGTTAAAGACTCCAACACTGCTATTAATAAAGCTATGTTAGAGGCCAGTAGTGATGACGATCGTTCGCTTATTTTAAAGTGGGTGCAAGGTATTGATGTTGACGGCTTACCAACTGTTAAAGCGCATAATGTAATTGGTGACCCACTTCACTCAAAGCCAACACTCGTGATTTATAACTCTGGAAGCGAAGCAAATCCAACTTATGATACCAAAGTATTCCTTGGGACAAATCACGGCTTCTTGCATTCGTTTAATTCAGCAGATGGGACAGAGAATTGGTCATTTATCCCTAAGAGCTTATTGAAAGGACTTTCTAATATTCAAAAGGCATCTGGGGATTCTCACGAATACGGTATCGATGGTACTATTTTTGTTTATCATGACGATCCGAATGAAAACGGTGTTGTCGATAGTGGAGAAAAAGCTTATTTATATGTTGGTATGCGCAGAGGTGGAAATGCCTATTATGCTTTGGACATTAGTGACCCAGATAAACCTAAATTTAAATTTAAAATCGACCCTCAAACTTCTGGTTTCGCTAGTTTAGGAGATACTTGGTCTACTCCAATTATCGGTAAAATGAACATCGGTAACACAACTAACAAGTTAGTAATGATATTTGGCGGAGGTTACGATGAGATTCAAGATACTGCAGGTACTGAGCCCCGACCTTCGGGTTCAGGTAAAGTGGTTTATATCGCAGATGCTCTTTCTGGGAGTTACATATGGGATTCATCTAAAGCTACTCAGGCTGGACAAAGTGAAGGTTTGATAAGTGATATGGAATCTGTTCCATCAACCGTGTCTGTCATTGACTTTGATGCCGATGGACTCATTGACAATTTTTATGTTTCTGACACTAAAGCCCAAATTTTCCGGTTTGATGTTGATAAAGATACAGGAAATATTGTCGGTGGAAAAATTGCCAGCTTACAATCTGCTCCTGACATTCAAAATAACAGACGGTTTTACTATCAACCCGATGTCGCATTAATTAGAACAAAAGAAGAGACTTTTGTAAGTGTTTCGATAGGGTCTGGTTATCGCGCACATCCATTAGATAAAAATATTCAAGATTATTTTTACATGATAAAAGATAAAGGAATTTTAACTAAGAAGTTTGATATGAATGTGACTATGTCTGATTTGGCAGACATAACTGGTCTGGTCGGTGATACTAACTCTGATGGAACGTCTGATGCAGCTGAGTTGATTAATACAACTAACGCTAAGGGGTGGTATCTAAAAATGAAAACATCAGGTGAGAAGGTTATAGAACGCTCTATAACTTTCGGCAACATCGTTTTATTTACTTCATATGTTCCACCAGGAAGCTCAAAAGTTTGTGAAGCAGCGTCGGGGAGTTCACGCTTCTATGCACTTAAAATTACTGATGGAACGCCTTATAAAGATCGTAACTATGATGATAAAGTTGATGCGGATGATTATTATACTGAAATTTCGGCACCCGGAATTTCTCCACCACCACCCATTATAATTCCACCCGATCAGTTAGATCCGGTTGTTTGTACAGGTACAGAGTGCGAATCAGGTTTAATTAAAGTACCCGACTCTGTAATGGGAACACGTTGGAGGAAAAATGACTAATCAACGAGGTAAAATAAACACTATGAAATCGAATAAAAAAGGTTTTACACTTGTTGAGCTGGTAGTTGTTGTTGCAATAATAGGTATTTTATCCGCGATTGCTTATCCCTCTTATACGCAGTATGTAGAGCGCTCTAAGCGCTCTGAGGCGATGGCTGCATTGATCAATGCGGTTCAGGCTATGGAACGTTTTAGAGCTACTAATTATGGTTATCCTGAAAGTGGTTCTATAACGCAAGTTTATACTGATCAAGTTCCAGTTGATGGGGGAGATAGATACTACACTTTAAGTTTATCTAATCTGTCGAAGACAACCTATACTCTCACTGCAACACCCGAAGGAAGTATGGCTGGGGATGGCAATTTAACCATCACACATACTGGTGCGAGGACTTGGAACGGTAAAGCTTGTTGGCCTGAAGGCTCTAATGATTGTACGCCCTAGTTATAGTTAAAGGACGTTTCTTGTTTAAAAAGAGCTGATTTATCAGCTCTTTTTTGTTTTTAAGTGATCCTTTTAACGCCAGATATTTTGTGATTTTTCATCTGGCTCCTGCTCTTCCATTGAGTTTTCATTATCGGCATTGCGTTTGGGGATTTCAGTTTTATAAGTATGAATGACTGAGAGCTTTTTAGCATCCCAACCATATATATTGGTATTAGCGCTTAAATCAATCTCAAGTATTAAGCTGTCAGCAAAGTATTTATTTTTCAATTGATTAAACTGCTCATTCACATGGAACTCTGAAGAGCGTTTTAAATAAGATTTTTTAGGAAATTTTTTATAAGTTTTCAAAATGCTTAATTCATGCCGACCTTTTTGTGATAGATAAGCAGCTAACTGAAATTGAAAATCTTGGTAAATAATACCCACCCAATCCTTAATTTTATCATTATTAAAATCCGCCTCAAGTTGCCAAGGACATAGTATTTCAGCGCGTTCGACAATGTCTTTTAAGTCACCTACAGGCTCTTGATAACCTAGTTTTATCTTATTTTGGGAAATCGTTTTTATTTGTTTGAAAAGCTTTGTTTCGCAGTAGGTTGGGTCAGTGGCAAATGCATGGGTGCTAAGACTTGATAATAGCAAAAGTTGCGCAATATGTGATATTTTCATCTTTTTTGAGCCTGATTGTCTTTAACGAACAGTATTCAATTATAGCTATCTATTAATAGACAGCAACCAATATCCCTTGGTTTAGCGTATTTGGTCACAAGCTTTATGGTGACTAGGGTGCCCTATTTCTGCTAGAATGCGCGTCGAATTTTACCCGAACTTTTTAGGTTGGTATTGCGGTCTTATTAGTTTTGAACTGTATTTTTCACTATTTTAATCAATTATTTGATACGCCAAAACAAGTTATATGCAAAAACAAGATTTTCAATTTCATTTACCTGAATCTTTGATAGCCAATGAGCCCTGTCAAAATCGAACCGATAGCCGCCTAATGTGTTTAGATTCGTTAGAGTGTTCTATAAATGGAGCTTATTTTCATCAAATAGTGGATTTTTTAGATCCTGATGATTGTTTGATTTTTAACAATACCAAGGTTATTCCTGCTCGTTTATACGGACACAGAGGTTCGGGAGGGAAAGTTGAAATTTTGGTTGAGCGGATACTTGAAGAAAATGGCAAACATGAATGTATTGCACAACTAAAAGCGAGTAATAAGCTATCTAATGGAACCGTTATTACTATTGCAGATGATTTTGCATTAGAAGTACTTTCTAAAGTTGATAGTTTCTATCGCCTGAGAGCTGTAACTGATAATTCTTTGATAAAAAATGTTGAGCGTTATGGTGCTATGCCACTACCGCCATACATCAAGAGAACTGCAGATGAAATGGACGAGTTAAGATATCAGACCGTCTATGCCAAAAAACAAGGAGCGGTTGCGGCACCTACTGCTGGTTTACACTTTGATGAGCAACTAATGCAAAAGATAAAGGCTAAAGGCGTTGCTTTAGATTTTGTAACCTTACATGTTGGAGCAGGTACTTTTTCGCCGATGAGAGTGGATAATATTTTAGACCACGAAATGCATAAAGAGTGGTTTGAAGTTCCTCAATCTGTAGTCGACTTGATTGCGAAAACTCAAAGCAAAGGCGGTAGAGTTATTGCTGTCGGGACAACTTCTGTTCGTTGTTTAGAGTCTGCGGCAACTTCAGGAAAACTGACTGCGACGAGCGGGGAAACTGATATTTTTATTTATCCTGGGTATGAGTTTAAAGTGGTTGATGGACTGATTACTAATTTTCATCTCTCTGAGTCGACTCTATTGATGCTTGTTTCTGCTTTTGCAGGCAAAAATTTTATACTACAAGCCTACGAGCAGGCTGTTGCAGAAAGTTATCGTTTTTTTAGTTATGGAGATGCGATGTTTATCCAAAATCGACAAGATTCAGGTAACCCTAAGTCATGAAGTTTACTTTAAATAATACTGATGGGAAGGCTCGCCGAGGTCAGTTGGAGTTTGAGCGTGGAGTGGTAAATACACCTGCATTTATGCCTGTTGGAACTTACGGTTCGGTTAAAGGAATGTCTCCCGAGCGAGTTAAGAGTACCGGAGCTGAAATCATTTTGGGAAACACTTTCCATTTGATGTTGCGGCCGGGTACTGAAATCGTTAGTTTGCACGGAGACTTGCATGATTTTATGCAATGGCAAGGGCCAATATTAACTGATTCTGGTGGTTTCCAAGTATTTAGCCTCGGAGAATTACGCAAAATAACAGAGGAGGGAGTAACTTTTCGAGGCAAAATACTTGGAAACCACCAGAATCAGTTAATATTGGCCCTTTCGTTCCCCTGTAAATGGAGATAAAGTTTTTTTAGGACCAGAAGAGTCAATGCAGGTTCAGCAAAAATTAGGTTCTGATATTGTAATGATTTTTGATGAATGTACGCCATATCCCGCAACAGAAGAACAAGCAAAGGATTCGATGGAACTCAGTTTGCGTTGGGCTGAGCGTTCAAAAATTGCTCATGGTGATAATCAAGCGGCTTTATTTGGAATAGTGCAAGGTGGAATGTATCCTGAATTACGCAGTGTCTCATTGAACGGATTAACTAATATCGGATTTGATGGTTATGCTATAGGTGGGTTATCTGTTGGTGAGACAAAAGAAGAAATGAAAATGGTATTAGATAATTTAATACCTGAGATGCCAAAGAATAAGCCCCGCTATTTAATGGGCGTTGGAAAGCCTGAAGACATAGTTGAAGCTGTCAGACGTGGGGTAGATATGTTTGATTGTGTTATGCCTACACGAAATGCTCGAAATGGACACCTTTTCACTTCTACAGGTGTTGTAAGATTGAGAAATAGTCCCAATAAAAGAGATTCTGGGCCAATTGATGAAAACTGTGATTGTTATACCTGTAAAGGCTATAGCAGAGCTTATCTGCATCACTTGGATAAATGTGGTGAAATGTTTGGAGCAGAACTCGCCACTATTCATAATCTTCACTACTATCAAACCTTAATGAAGGGTTTGCGTGAGGCCATAGAAACAGGTACATTGAGCGACTTTGTCGAAAGTTTTTACCACCAAAGGGGCTTACCAGTGCCTTTGGTCGAAGAATAAACAAAAATATTGAATAAATACGAATTAATAAGATTAGATAAATTTAAGGGGAGTTAATATGTTTATTAGTGATGCAATGGCTGCGCCTGCGGGAGCTGCGGCTGGAGGATATAGTGGGATTATAATGATGGTGCTTTTTGGCGTCGTATTTTATTTCCTGCTTATTCGTCCTCAAAGTAAAAGAGCCAAAGAACATAAAAATATGTTGGCTTCAATTGAAAAGGGTGATGAAGTTGTAACTAGCGGTGGAATTTTGGGTAAAGTAAGTAAAATTACAGATAACTTTATTGTATTAAATGTCGCTCAAGGTGTTGAAATGAAGTTTCAAAAGCATTCTATTACTGCGACTTTACCTAAAGGTACTATCAAGGCCGTTAACGAATAAATAAAAAGCTCGCAGTATGCGAGCTTTTTTGATCTCCTTTTGCAATAGAGTTTTTAATTATGTTCTCAAATCAACCACAGTTAAGACCAATCAATACTTTCGCTGGTTGGAAGTATGGCATGTTGGCAGTTATCCTCATCTTGGGGATTTTATATGCACTCCCTAATTTATATGGTGAAAATTTCGCAGTACAAGTCAGCGGAGATAAAGGTAGCCCAGTCTCAGAAGAAGTTTTTCAGGAAATTACTCAGGCATTGACCGATAAAAAAATGCCAATTTTAAAGTCCAGTAATGAGGAAGGTAAGTCATTATTTCGTTTTGAAGACTCAGATGTTCAATTAAAAGCAAAAGATGTCATAGAGAAATTTCTGGAATCAAAAGATGAAGAATACGGTGTCGCACTAAATTTAGTGCCTGCAACACCTGAATGGTTAAAGTCAGTTGGTGGTTCCGCGCTTAAATTAGGGCTTGATTTAAGAGGTGGTGTTCACTTTTTGATGGAAGTGGATATGAAGTCAGCTATTGCTAAAAAAGAAACGCAATATATCAGCGATTTTAAAACGACTTTTAGAGAAAAAAAGCTGCGATATAGTTCTGTCGTAAAAATTAAAGACGTTGGCATTGTTGCCAGATTTCGAACTGATGAGTTAAGAGAGAAAGCTGAAATTGAGATTCGCCAAAACTATTCCGATCTTGCAACCAGAAATCGAGAGTCTGGCGATTTTTTCGAAGTAGTGATTACAATACCTGATGCAAAATTAAAAGAAATTAAAGATTATGCGGTTAAGCAAAACATCGCAACTTTGCGTAATCGAATTAATGAGTTAGGGGTTGCTGAACCTTTGATTCAACAGCAAGGCGCCGAGAGAATTTTGGTACAGTTACCCGGCGTACAAGACTCTGCTAAAGCTAAACGAATTTTAGGGGCCACTGCTATTATCGAGTTTAGATTAGTTAATCAATCAGCTGGTTTTAACCCACAAAATGCACCTGCAGGTTCTGAGCTGATAGAACAGAAAGGTTCTGGTAATTTAGCCATAAGAAAGTCAGTCATAGTTGATGGTACTCATTTAACTGATGCGAATGTTGGATTTGATGAAAATGGAAGATCTCAAATAAATGTTAATTTAGACAGTGAAGGCGGCAGTAAAATGCTAGCTGTTACTTCTAAAAATATTAATAAGCCGATGGCTATTATTATGATTGAAAGTAAAGGGATTTATGAAAAAGTAGATGGCGAAATTAAATTAGTTGATACCAAGGAAATTAAAAGCGTTGTTAGTGCGCCTAATATTGGTGGTGCATTGGGTAACAAGTTTCGTATTACTGGACAATTTACCCCAACAGAAGCCCATGAGCTTGCTTTAGTTTTACGTTCAGGTTCATTAATTGCACCAGCATATTTTGTTGAAGAGAGAACCGTTGGTCCAAGTCTTGGAAAGCAAAATATTGAACGCGGAAAAACTTCTATCTTAGTTGGTTTTATTGCGGTACTGATTTTTATGGCTATTTATTATCGAGTCTTTGGGTTAGTGGCAAACGTAGCCCTGATGAGCAACTTAGTTTTTATTATTGCCATTATGTCATTAGTTCCTGGCGCAACATTAACATTACCTGGAATCGCGGGTATCGTTTTAACTGTTGGTATGGCTGTTGATGCTAACGTGCTTATATTTGAGCGGATAAGAGAAGAGTTGAAAGAAGGAACCAACCCTGCACAAGCGATTCATAACGGATACGATAAAGCCTTTTCGACCATTGCTGATGCAAACGTTACTACTTTAATTGCAGCATTAGTACTTTTTGCCGTTGGTACGGGACCTGTAGCTGGTTTTGCGGTTACTTTATTTATCGGTATCTTAACGTCAATGTTCACTGCAATTATTGGTAGTCGTGCATTAATTAACTTAATTTATGGCGGAAAAGCCTTAAAGAAAATATCAATATAAGGTGAGGAGCTTGATATGAATATTTTAAAATCTGATCTCAATATTGATTTTTTAAAATTAAAAGGTGTTGCAACCGTTTTTTCTTTAGTACTAATGATTGCATCTATCACAATAGTCAGTTTTAAAGGCTTGAACTTCGGCCTTGATTTTACTGGAGGAACCTTGGTTCAAGTTCGCTATCAAGATGATGCTAACTTTAATGAGATCCGAGATACTTTAGGAAACTCAGGGTTTGAAAAGTTCATGGTGCAGCCTTTTGGTACGGCAAAAGATGTGATGATCCGTTTAGCCCCAGTTGAAGGCAAAGAAGCTGTCGATGTTGGAAATGAAGTTGTCAGTAGCTTGAGAAAAGCCGTAGATGGCGAAGTTGAGATGCGTAAAATAGATTTTGTGAGCGCGAGTGTTGGAGAAGAGCTGACTGAACAGGGCGGGTTGGCAATTATCGTCGCGCTAATTTGTATTTTAATTTATGTTTCTTTGCGTTTTGAGTGGAAATTTGCTCTTGGCTCGGTTGCAGCATTGGCGCATGATGTAATTATCACTGTAGGCTTTTTCTCGATTAGTCAAATGGAGTTTGATTTAACGGTGTTAGCAGCTTTATTAGCGGTTATTGGTTACTCTTTGAACGATACAATCGTTGTTTTCGATAGAATTAGGGAAAATTTCCTTAAATTAAGAAAGCAGGATTCAACAAATATTGTAAATAATTCATTGAATCAAACGCTATCTAGAACAATCATGACATCTTTTACGACTCTGTTAGTATTGCTTGCCTTGTTTTTCCTTGGAGGTGAAACAATTCATGGTTTTGCAACAGCTCTATTAGTGGGGGTTTTAATTGGTACCTATTCATCAATTTATGTTGCCAGTAGCGTTGCGCTCGCATTAGGAATCACAAAAGAAGACTTGATGCCACCAGAAGTTGAAAAAGAAGGTGCTGATCAGGACGCTTTGATGTAGAATACCGCGCAATAATTGACCCTTTAGTATCTTATAAGAAAAACTCTCGCTCAATGAACGGGAGTTTTTTTGTTTTTAGCTTATACTTAGTCTTTTACAATGATTCATATTCGAATCGAGCTATCTTTGTGGTCTTTAACCTCTCTATATGTAAGAGCGACTACTTATTAATATCAGGAAATACAATGCCTCAATCAGGTACAATACCAAACGACGAACTAACTTTTGCCTCACTAAACCTACCAGATACCCTAGTTAAAACTTTAGCTGAAATTGGTTATGAAAAACCATCTCCCATTCAAGCTGCTAGTATTCCAGTATTAATGGAAGGTTGCGATATTATTGGGCAAGCACAAACGGGTACCGGGAAAACTGCAGCTTTTGCGCTACCTTTGTTAACAAAAATTGATTTAAAAAACCGTACGCCACAAGCCTTAGTTTTAGCGCCGACTCGTGAATTAGCTATTCAGGTTGCTGAAGCGTTTAAGACTTATACTAAGTATTTTCCCGGTTTTCAGGTTCTACCTATTTATGGTGGACAATCCATGTCACAGCAATTGACTCAATTAAAACGCGGTGCACATGTCATAGTGGGAACACCTGGGCGTGTAATGGATCATATGCGGCGGGGAAAACTAACATGGGAAAATATGCACACGCTCATTTTAGATGAAGCTGATGAAATGTTAAGAATGGGCTTTTTGGAAGATGTAGAGTGGGTGTTAGAGAGAACGCCTCAGGATCGTCAGATAGCACTTTTTTCAGCAACAATGCCAAAAGAAATTAAGCGGGTTGCTGATAGATTTTTAAGATCACCTCGTGAAATTAAAATAAAAAATAAAACGAGTACCGCAGCAACGGTGACTCAGAAGTATATTGCCGTTTCAAATAACCATAAATTAGATGCATTAACTCGTATTTTAGAAGTTGAGCCTCACGATGCTGTAATCATTTTTGTACGAACTAAAACTGCAACGGTTGAGCTCGCCGATAGATTAAGTGCTCGAGGTTATGCTGCTGCGGCAATTAATGGTGATATTCAACAATCAATGCGAGAGCAAACAATTGAGAAATTAAAACGTGGTCGATTAGATATTCTTATTGCCACTGATGTTGCTGCACGAGGGCTCGATGTGCAGCGTATATCTCATGTTGTAAACTATGATATTCCACATGATGTAGAATCTTATATTCATAGAATAGGGCGTACTGGCCGTGCTGGACGAGAAGGAACAGCGGTTCTTTTTGTGACTCCTCGTGAAAAGCGTATGCTTATGTTAATTGAAAAAGTTACCAGCAAAAAAATTGATCGCATCGCGTTGCCTTCTATTGATGTGATTAATGATCAGCGAATTGAAAGTTTTAAACTAAAAATTACAGAAAAAATTGACTCAGGTGATTTAGAGCCTTATTTAAAAATATTAGAAGCATATCAGTATGAAACTAATCAGACAGGACTTCATATGGCTGCGGCTATAGCTAGTCTTGCACATGAAAACACACCTTTATTATTAGAAGATTTACCTTCACCTAAAGAGAGTCGCGGAAGTCGTGACTTTGATAATGAAAATCATGGACGGCAGCGCAAAAGAGCACGAAAGGGTAAAGAAGGCGAGTCAAGAAGCGGTAAAGATTTTTCACCTAAAGCTGAAAAGCTGGACTCTTATCCCGACGTAAAAATGGAACGATTTGCGATGACGGTTGGTTTTCAGGATGGTATTAAGCCTGCGAATATTGTTGGCGCAATTGCTAATGAAGTTGAAATTGAAAGCAAATATATTGGACACATAAAAATATATGATGATTTTTCAACGGTTGATTTACCGAGCGATATGCCTAAAGACACTTATTCTCATTTAAAAAAGGTGAGGGTATGCGGTAAACCAATGAATTTAACCGTAGCTAAAGATTTTGATTTAGATAAATTAGCGGCTGATAAAGGTAAGCGTAAGTCAGGCGGAAGTTCTTCTTTTAAACGTAAAGAAACAAGTAGCAAGAAAAAATCCAGCAAACCACGTAAAAAAAAGCCAGCTAAAGAATAGTCTGATTAAAATTAGATAAAGTGTTTTCAAAGTTTTAAACTATATAAATTTTGACTTTATTTAGACTATACATAAATATAAGAAATAAAAAACGGGAAGCAAATGCTTCCCGTTTTTTATTAGAGTCTTCAACTAATATGGGGAAAAACGATTACCAAATTTTAACTCGCTCTTCTGGTTTTCGATACATACCATCAGTCGGTTGAATATCATAAGCTTCCATAAACTCAGGCATATTCATCAGTGTTCCATTGCCACGATAAGGACCTGGCGAGTGTGGATCGGTTTTTAAACGTAAGCTTAAGGCTTCATCACGGAATTTATATGCCCAGACTTGAGCCCAACCCATAAAAAATCTTTGCTCACCAGTAAGGCCGTCGATTTCAGGGGCTGGTTTACCATCTAATGATAAAATGTAAGCGCGATGGGCGATAGTCAGACCACCTAAGTCACCAATGTTTTCGCCTAATGTTAATTCTCCGTCAATATGCTCTCCTGGAAGTGGCTCAAACTCGCTATATTGCGCCGCTAATTTTCCTGTACGTAATTTGAATTCTTCTAGGTCTTTTTCTGTCCACCAATTTCTTAGAACACCATCACCATCTGATTTTGCGCCTTGATCATCAAATCCATGTCCCATTTCGTGACCAATAACACCACCAATTCCACCATAATTAACTGCATCGTCAGCTCCCATGTGGAAAAATGGTGGCTGTAAGATTGCAGCAGGGAAGACGATTTCGTTCATTACAGGGTTATAATAAGCATTGACGGTTTGAGGAGACATAAACCATTCAGTTTTGTCGATTGGTTTTCCAAGTTTTTCGATCTGACGAATATGGTTGTATTTTGCAGCATTGCGATAGTTTTCTACTAAATTATCAGCAGTGATTTCTAGTGAACTATAGTCTTGCCATTTATCTGGGTAACCAATTTTAGGGGTAAATTTAGCAAGCTTATCAAGTGCTTGCTTTTTAGTTTCTTCGCTCATCCAGTCTAGTTCGATAATAGCCTGTCGATAAGCTTCGCGTAAATTTTCTACCAAATCGACCATGCGTGCTTTGGCTTCCGGTTTAAAGTGTTTTTTAACATAAATCTTACCAACTACTTCGCCAAGCAATTGATTGACTGAGTTAACAGCTCTTTTCCAACGAACTTCTTGTTCTGGTGTACCATTAAGGGTTTTACCAAAAAAATCGAAATTTGCTTTGTCAAATTCAGCACTTAAAATTCCGGCACGTGCGTTTAATAAATTCCATTTAAAATAAGTTTGCCAAGAATTAACGGGAGTACTTTTGAATAAATCAGAAAATTTTGCAAAATAGCTTGGTTGTCTGACAATAATTTCTTTTTCTGAGTCAATCCCTGATTTTTTTAAGTAGAGCTCCCAATTAAAGTTTTTGGAAAGTTCAGAGAGTTTTGCTGTTTCTACTTTATTGTAAGTATTATCTCTGTTTCTATTTTCCAAGCGACTCCAATGGATTTTGGCTATCTCTGTCTCCAAACTCATAACTTCTTGGGCTTTTTCTTTGGATTGTTTTAACCCAGCAAGTTCGAACATTGTTGCAATATGTGCTTGATAGGCTTCTCTTAACTTTTCTGATTTTTCATCTTCTTTTAAATAATATTCTTTATCTGGCAGACCTAAACCAGATTGAGTTAAGTAAGCTATATATTTCGTGGGTTCTTTTGAGTCATTATTGACCCAAAAACCAAAAGGCGCATCTGAATTGATTATTTGCGCTTCCGCAAAATAGGCTGCAACATCATCGTATGACTTTAATGATTCAATTTTATCTAAGTCAGACTTTAATGGCGTGATACCTGCTTTGTTTAGTTTTTCTATATTCATATAGCTGCGATATAAATCGCCGACTTTTTGTGCATCAGACCCCTGTTCAACATCTTTTAATTCAGCTGTTTCTTCGATAATGGCTTTAACATCTTTACGAGACTGATCTCTTAGCGCGGTAAATGAACCATAGCTGGATTTGTCTGCTGGAATTTCGGTATTTTTTAACCAAGTGCCATTAACGTATTGGTAGAAATCATCTTGAGGTCTAACACTTTTATCCATGTTAGCTAGCTCAATACCAGACTCAAGCTTTTTTTCTGCGGTATTATTTTTCTTGGTTTCTGCTGACTTTTCTTGAGGTTTTGCTTGATTGTCAGCTTTTGAAGGTGTTTCCTGCTGTCCACAAGC